>NZ_JAAFKD010000053.1 GCF_013299165.1 Microcoleus sp. bin38.metabat.b11b12b14.051 | reverse complement strand
AGCAACGCCAAACGCGACAAAACTTCATGGCAAGTCAGCTTGAAGCAAGTAGGAGAAAACGCACAGCTAGCAGTTCACCCAGCCGACATTCCCCCAGCCCAAATACCACCGCATCAATGGAAAGAACTAGAAGAAAAAATTCAAATCGATCCGCATGAAACAACAATGCTCGAAGTAGATGAAAACAACAAACAAACAGCAGACGGCACCATCCAGCGAGTAATGTTCAACTACCGAGGTTGTCCAGTATCTCGCGGCGACCACGACTGCAATCTCACAAGTATCAGAGCCAAAGGAACTCTAACATTATCTCATCCCGATTTAAAAAACAGCCAGCGCTGCATCATTATCTCCACTCTCCTAGGCCACAAACGCATCTCCAAAAGACAGTCAAAACCCAATCCAAACAACGACAAAAAAAGATACTGCTACTAATTTGCATCAGATACACAAGTCATATTTTGTGCGATCGATTACCATAGCAATGACAGTTCGTAGTGCGGACTTCAGTCCGCTCTCTGGATGCGGACTTCAGTCCGCACTACAAACAAACCGTTCGTAGTGCGGACTTCAGTCCGCTCTCTGGATGCGGACTTCAGTCCGCACTACAAACAAATCGTAGTGGGGAATTTATGGGGTTCTCTGGATGCGGACTGAAGTCCGCACTACAAACAAACCGTTCGTAGTGCGGACTTCAGTCCGCTCTCTGGATGCGGACTGAAGTCCCCACTACAAACAAATCGTAGTGGGGAATTTATGGGGTTCTCTGGATGCGGACTGAAGTCCGCACTACAAACAAACCGTTCGTAGTGCGGACTTCAGTCCGCTCTCTGGATGCGGACTGAAGTCCGCACTACGAACCTTAATTTATGGCGGTTAACCGCTGACTACTTCGCCGCCGGCAAAGACAACTGAGGCGAAGTCTTAGGATAAGCTGCACTCGGAGGAAGAGCCGCAGGTTCCGAGGCCAGCAAAAACTCGCGAATTAACCTAGCAACTGCTCTTTGAGCCAAACCGCCCACGACTTTCTGCCCCATATTTTGCACTTCTGGTTTTACCAACAACTGCGGCAGTAGCTGCAATACTTTCATCCCGTCAAAACCCGGAGTTGATTGCAAAATATCCCAAATTCGCTTGATGTGTTCCAAGTTTTTTTGTTCGGTGGGTGAAACCACAGGTACAGCCTTGACTCCAAACCATTCGCCCACAACAGCTTTAGCGTTAGCCACCGCATTGCTCGAAAGCACGTCGAGATTTTTCACCAATTCCGCCACAATGCGATCGCGAATGAAATCACCTCTCTGAGAAAATAAATACTCTAACGCTTGGTTGAGGATTTTGCTCACATCGTAATCATCGCTTTCCCGGGCATTGTTCAGCAAGTTTTCTAAGCGGTTCCAGCGGAATTCGCCTTGTTTGAACAGCAAATCTTGCAAAGAAGCTCTCAATTCCGGTGCGGGGTCGCTCAGCAGCCGTTTTGCTACGTAAGGATAAGCTTTACTCAGCACTTTGAATTCTGGATCGACATTAATCGCAATCCCTTCTAACGTCACGAGCGATCGAATAATCAAAGCATAGTAAGCCGGAACTCGGAAAGGATACTCGTACATCACCGCCGAAAGTTCATCAGTAATGCTCTTGAAATTCAGTTCCGCAACACTAGCACCCAAAGCATTGTTAAACACCCCAGCCAAAGCCGGAATAATTGGCGTCAAATCAGTATCTGGCGTTAAAAACTCCAACTTCACGTAATCTCTCGCCAAACCTTCAAAATCGCGGTTGACCAAATGCACCACAGCTTCCAACAAACCGTAGCGCTGATAAGGTTTGACTTCGCTCATCATCCCAAAATCGAGATAAGCCAACTGACCGTCAGGAGTTGCCAAAAGATTGCCGGGATGCGGGTCAGCGTGAAAGAAACCGTGTTCTAGAAGCTGTCTGAGAGAGCACTGCACCCCCACTTCAATCAAGTAAGGAGCGTCGATTCCTTGAGCCTTGACGGCTTCCAAATTCGTGAGTTTGATGCCGGTGATCCATTCCATTGTCAACACGCGGCGGCGGGTATATTCCCAGTAGATTTTGGGAACGTAAATATCCTTCAGATTTCCGTAGAGTTCGGCAAAGCGTTCGGCATTTTGTCCTTCGTGGGTGTAGTCCATTTCTTCGTAAATCCGCTCGCCCAACTCGTCCATAATTCCTGCGAGGTCACTGCGAATTATTTTGAAGTTGTTTTGCGCCCAAAGTGCGACGCGCCGCAGGATGTAAATATCTAAGCCGATGTTTTCGGCTAAACCGGGTCGCTGCACTTTAATCGCCACGGTTTCGCCGGTTTTGAGTTTGCCTTTGTAGACTTGTCCGAGAGATGCTGCTGCGATCGGATCTGCGGTGATTTCAGCGTAAATTTCGTTGGGATGCGCGCCCAATTCTTCTTGTATAAATTGATATGCTACTTCGTTGGGAAACGCTGGCAATTGGTCTTGCAGCGTGGTTAGTTCTTCTAAGTATAGGGGCGGCACTAAGTCGGGGCGAGTTGACAGTGCTTGCCCGATTTTGATGAAAGCTGGGCCGAGTTGGCTGAGAATTTCTCGGAGGCGGGCGGCGCGGCGCTTTTCGTTGGCTGCGCTGCGACCTGTTTTTTTGTCAAACCACAAGCTGAAGGCAAAGCTAAAAAATGTCCAAACAACGCTCAACAGCCGTCTCCAGACTTGCAGGGGGCGATTGCGGTACAGGGCTGCGATCGCCACTGGATCGTAGCGCACAGCTTCTCCTGCCAACTCGTAAGCTATATCTCTGGCAGATTTAAGCGGTTGGGGAGTAGCAGCACTCGGGAGTTCTACTGCTACTACCGGCAGCGGAACTGTTTCTACCTCTTGGAGATTGGCGGGTGCAGCGTGAGTCCCTGAATTTGAGTAAGTTACCGGGGAGGCTGGCGATACTGTCTTGACATCCATAAACTCAGACCTAGTGTGAAGCATTGTAAAGACATTGTAACAATTTGTCGCCTTGTCACCACTGCTTTAAGGCATAAAACCGCAATCATTGGTCAGTTGGCAGTTGGCAGTTGGCAGTTGGCAGTTGGCAGTTGTCAGTTGTCAGTTGGCAGTTGGCAGCTTGCGCTGAGCGACTTGCCCGCCCGCGAAGTCGAGGGGAGTCGAAGAGTTGGCAGTTGGCAGTTGACAGCTTGCGCTGAGCGACTTGCCCGCCCGCGAAGTCGAGGGGAGTCGAAGAGTTGTCAGTTGGCAGTTGGCAAAAACTTATGCACTACCACCAAAGAAACCGGGTTTTTTTGGGGATTTAGCGTTGGCAGCGAAGTATTTCGCGAAAAACCCGGTTTCTGGCCACCCGTGCGTTCGATCGCTACTTTCCCCCTCTCCCCATCTCCCCCTCTCCCCCTCTTCACTCCCCGCTGCTTCTGAGAAGCCGATCGCGAATCCCTGAGAGTTGCAATTTTGTACTGACGGGCGATCGGGGTTGGGGATTTTCGGTATCGGGCCAGTTTGCTAAGTCGTTACAGGGACAGGACTCTGGCGGCATGGCGCTTTGGGCTAACAGTACGGGCATGGCGCAGCGGGCGCAGGGACTGATTTCCCATGTTGGTGTTAGCAGTTCGGCAATTGTTTCGTTGGTACCTTGCAAGTAACAGTCTCCACTTTCGGGGGAGATGATTTTTTCCCAGCATTCTTCAAATTGGCTGCTGTAGCGATCGCCCGCAATTACCGATTTCGGCAGCAGCGCTTCCGAACCGTTGCGGATTAATACTTTTTTGCCTAACTGAAACCAGTAAGCAATATATTTTCTGACTTCACTATCTGACGCCATAACTTTTAGTTAGTCCTGCAACTAATTGGTGATTTTAGACTTTCAGTTAAAATTTGCCCTCTTTCTCAAGAGACATTTGGTTTTTTACCGTTCAAAAATTGGCTATTTCCCCTGTCTAATTGTTGTGCTGTTACCAGAGGAAGTAATTTTTTTGGGTAATTTTTGTGAGTTTTGATATCTCAATCTCTAGTGAGGATTATACTTGAAATTGAGCTCAAAGTGTGGGCGAATCACCGATTTTTTTTCTGGGTTGTCGATCGCCCCTGTGTCTGTTAAATTTTCCCCGGCGGTAGCCGTGTCCCCAAAGCGCACAAATTTAAGGCATAACCACCCGTAGCGAGATAAACAGCATCGGCGATCGCCCCGATGTGGCGCACGAGAGTGCCGAGGCGATCGCGAAACAGCCGTCCCGCCGGATAAGCAGGCACAACGCCCCATCCGGTTTCCTCTCCTACCAAAATCACATCCGCCGCCGCCGACTTCAAACCTGCGAGCAAATCTTGCTGTGCAGCAGCCCACACAGCAGATTCTTGTTCTAAAAGATTTGCCGTCCAAGTTCCGAGGGAATCGATCAACAAGCAATCCGACTCAGAGGCCGATCGCACAACTGCCGGTAATTCGATCGGCACTTCCAGAGTTGTCCAATGGGCGGGACGGCGATTGCGGTGCAATTCCAAGCGGCGCCGCCACTCCAAATCAGTTTCATCAACCGTACCGGTAGCCACATAGATTACTTGTTTTCCCGAATCCGCAGCCAGAGTTTCTGCCCATTCACTTTTGCCACTTCTGGCCGGCCCAGTCACTAAGATTAATTGTCTCGATCCAGTCTCTTTTAAGTTAGCCATCAGTCAGCTTTTACATACAAAAAATCAAATACTTTACCATCAGTCAACCTGTTTACTGTTGACAGCAAACAGGTTTACTGTTGACTAATCTGGGCGACATCTGCCTGAAAGCAAGACGATTCGAGCAATTCCCTTGTCTGCTTTTGATTTCTGCCTAAAAATAGAGGCTTTCAACCAATTCTTTTTGGTGAATTTTCCGCTGTCTCCGTTGCCTTTGTTCTTAACTTTACAGTAATTTGTGCTTGCTTACCATTCAAATAAAAATCAGCCTGCTTTAAAAAGCTGTCCCAGCTATTGTTTAACAGCGAACAACTCATAAGCTGTTCTACATTTAAATTGTGCGTCAATCCTCAATAAAAATCTTATCTAACGTTGCTCCCGGCGTTCCGCACCGGGAATTAAAATAGACAACATCCTACTATTTTCAAATTTAAATAGGGACTGAATGACCAAATAATAGTTTGAGGCTTTCCGGCAATTGCTTTTTTTTACTGTACAAAGTAATTCAAAAAATTAACACTTGCGTCTTTATTCCGACTTACCATAAATAATTGGTTGAAAACCTCTCTTTTGTCAGCTAGAAATTAAAAGCAGACTATTGATTACTCCAATCCTCTTCCTTGCAGGTAGAGGTCGCCCTCATCCCTTAGACTGCGCTCTTGTGGCTCTTACCTCAACTGAATGAACAAGCATTGCCTGCTTTTCTGTGTATCCAACTCTCTTTTTCTTTCGCTCTCCATCTGTCTGTTATCACAGCAATAGCCCAGTTATACACAAGAATAGTACATCCCCTTGTGCGGGGGAGCAAATTTTAATGGTAGGAAGTAGGACAAAAACAACACTTGAATGTTTGTGTCATCGATCGCATTATAATAGACATTTTGTCAAACGGTCAAGTACCAAGAAGGCGGGGACTGAATTCCTTCGGGTCGCTTCCCGGTAAAAAAACAAAAGTTTGGGTGGTTTGCTGCATACATCTATCTTTGATGACTGTAAGCTAGAGTTAGACAACTCAGAGGGAGTTAGCTAATTTAAATGCCGCACTCTGATCGGAGTAAGTCGATCGAGAACCCCTGTATTTGCAAAGCTGTTATTTATGCAACATCTTCCTCAGATATCAGCGATTATTTGTACCCACAATCGGGCTGCCTATTTAGGTGGGGCGATCGACAGCTTGCTGGTACAGGATTTTGGCGAAAACTTTGAAGTAGTAGTAGTGGATAACGCTTCTAGCGATTATGCCAGTCCCGAGAGTTCTATATCGCGCACCCGCGAGGTGGTAGAAGCAAGACTGGGCGATCGGCGCCTCAAGTACGTATGGGAACCGGAAATCGGGCTGTCAGTAGCCAGGAACACCGGCGCGATCGAAGCACGCAGCGAAATATTAGCTTATCTCGACGACGACGCAGTTGCCGATCCGCATTGGCTCAGGGCGCTGCACTCCGCTTATCAAACCAATCAAAAACTAGCCGTAGCTGGCGGCAAAGTTAACCTGCTCTGGCCTAGTGGAGTCTCCCCGCCCGACTGGCTGTCGCCGGGATTAGCCCAAAACTTGGGAGCCTACGATTTGGGCGATGCTTGCCTCTACGTAACTGCTGCTGGTTTGACTCCCAGGGGTGTAAACTATTCGATCCGGCGCGCTTTTCTCGAACAAATTGGCGGCTTCGATCTCAAACTCGGTAGAGTTGGTAAAAAGTTGCTCTCAAATGAAGAATTGCGCGCCACAGAATTAGCACTAGAGCTAGGTTGGCAAGTAGTTTATCTCCCTGATGCCCTCGTGCTGCACCATGTCGCCACAGAAAGGCTCAACAAAGCTTGGTTTTTTGAGCGCGGGTGGTGGCAAGGCATCAGCGAGTGTTATCGGGAACAATTGTCCGATCGAGCCGGTATTGCTCAGCTTGGGCGGGGGGGTGAAAGAATCTTCAGGGGCATCTGGAAGTCTTTTAAATACATTAAAGATCCGGGGCTGCGCTTTGAAAATTTCGTTTTTGCCTGGGGTCAAATCGGTTATTTGAGTGCGGCAGTCCGCGGGCTGATTTTTGCACCGAAATCGACCAGCAGGCATTAGGCTATAGGCAATATCCCTCGCCGCCCAACTCGGCGCCGCGGTGCCGATCGCACTTCATCCACCACAACTCGACCGCATTCAGGTTCAAGCACTCGATTATGACATCTAGTTCATCAAAGATTCCGGTTTCAGTTCTCATTCCGGCAAAAGACGAAGAACTTAATCTACCTGCGTGTCTGGCCAGCATTGCCAGGGCGGATGAAGTTTTTATGGTTGATTCCCAAAGCAGCGATCGCACGGTTGAAATTGCCATCAACAGCGGCGCCAAAGTAGTCCAATTCTACTTCAACAACCGCTGGCCGAAAAAGAAAAATTGGTCGTTAGACAACCTGCCCTTTCGCAACGAATGGGTATTAATTGTCGATTGCGACGAGCGCATTCCTCCGGAGCTTTGGGACGAAATCGCCCGCGCGATCGAAGACCCAAGTTTTGACGGCTACTACCTCAACCGCAAAGTCTTCTTTTTAGGACAGTGGCTGCGTTATGGCGGCCGCTATCCCGACTGGAATTTGCGTTTGTTCAAGCATCAAAAAGGCCGTTACGAAAATCTCGGCACTGAATCCGTCCCCAATACAGGTGACAACGAAGTTCACGAACACGTGATTTTAGCAGGTCAAGTCGGCTACTTAAAACATGATATGATCCACGAGGATTATCGCAATTTATTTCACTGGATAGAGCGCCATAACCGTTATTCTAATTGGGAAGCTCGCGTTTATTACAATATTCTTACGGGTCGCGGCGACAGCGGCACTATTGGCGCTCACCTCTTTGGAGATGCCGTGCAGCGGAAGCGATTTCTTAAAAAAGTTTGGGTGCGGCTGCCTTTTAAACCACTGCTGCGATTTATTTTATTTTACTTCATTCAGCTCGGCTTTTTGGATGGAAAAGCTGGCTATATTTATGCAAGGCTATTGAGTCAGTACGAGTATCAAATTAATGCCAAACTTTACGAGTTGAGCTGCTGCGGCGGTCAGTTGAATGTCGCAGAACCTGAGCCTCCCCTATCCCCGCCTGTAGTTAGAAGTCAGGAGACTGAAGTTAAATCTCCTTAATATTTTACGGTAATTAATAATTATAAATAGAGGAGAATAACCAGACAAAAATAGCCTTTTGATTGCCAAGAAAGCCATAAAAAATTCCCTCGCCCGCTTGTCCGTACTTTCTGGCATCCAGCGCCCTAATCTGTAAGATATAGCTGAATACGCAATTATTAACGCTTTTTTGTCCGCAGAGATGAACGTTATAGCAGTGTCCACTCTTCGACTTCGCGAGCGCGCTCTTCTGTCCACTGTCCACTGCTATAGGTTTCATCCCAGAGCGATCGGGCGATCGCACCCTTTGTGCTGTGAGCGAGCTGGATCTGCCAAAAATAAGCCAATTGGCTTAAACTATTAAGACAAATTGCTAATGTATGTGCTTCCCAAAATCAAATATGTTTATTTGAGATATCATCTGAAATAAACCGGAAAATTTAGCGTTTTTCCTGCGCTTGCGCTCCGGTAATCCGCTCCCAATTCCCCTTAAAAATAACCGCGTTTTTATCATTTTTATTCCCAAAAGTGGTAGGTGCTGGGGGCAAAAATATCTTTTTCCCTGCGAGCGATCGGGGGGTCAAGCTAGTGTTGAGATGAAATGTACTAGGTAACAACTTAGGACTAACGCAAAAAATTAGTTTTAAATGCTACTCATAGCAACAACTAAGCTGATCTACACCGCACCTTACAGATGAAAGCTCTACCTCAGTCCTGCAACTTCTACAAATTCCCAAACAATCCGGATATTCCCTCCATTTTGTTGTATAACTAATTATAGTTGCTTTACTCTAATTCCTTTTGTCAAATAAATTGCCAGTGCGAGCCCAAATCTTAAGGATTTGTGATTTTTTATTGCAGCCGATCGCCAGAAGAACTGCCTGCCCATTTACGGCATCATTTTTTTGACAGCGCTGAGGAAAAGGGAAATACTCTATAGCGGTGCTTGCGAGTAGGCATCGAATTTTTAGGGGTGGATGTCGCCCACCTCAAGTAGTAGTTGCAACCAAGTCAATAAAGAAATATTTGATGGTGCGATCGCTGTTTGCAGACGATTTGCTATAGTGCAACCGCAATTTTTGCCTGCATTAAACAAGACCAAATTCACAATCGGGGTGCTGGGATCAACAATCCATAACTTGTTGGGGTGCAACTAATGAAATCGAGAAAGTATTTCGTAAACAACAAGTTTTTTCAAGCATGACTACTCCTTCAAACATCCAACTTTTCAAAGCAACCAAATCCCCTAAAAAAATAGCGGTAAAATCAGTTCGCTCCCTCCCCTTGCGAACAGTTTTAATAGTTCCTTTCGTTTTGCAAATTGTCGCAGCAGTCGGAGTTGTAGGGTATTTGTCATTTCGCAACGGACAGCAAGCAGTTAACGAAGTTGCTACCAAATTGCGGCAAGAAATTAGCGATCGCATCTCCGAACGCGTCCAAGCATACATGACATTTCCCCACCAACTAAATCAATTCAAAGCCAATGCTTTTGAACTGGGGGATCTAAACTTGCAAGATACTCCAAAAATACAGCGCCACTTCTGGAAGCACCTGCAAACTTTCGACACAGTAAGCGTTACATATCTTGCCACTCCCGCAGGAGATTTCATTGCTGCACGACGCACAAACGAGGGTGATTTTTTATTGCAAGAACGCAGCGAACTTACAGAAGGTAACATGAATTATTATGCTGCCAACAACCGCGGTGAACCTGTTAACTTAGTCAAGGTAAAACCTAAATTTGACCCGCGAGTCCGTCCCTGGTACACAGCAGCCAGCGAAGCACAAACTGCAACTTGGAGCAAAATTTATGCCGACTTTACCAGCAAAGGACTGGGAATTACAGCGGCGCAGCCATTATACGACGAATCGGGACAGTTGCAGGCAATTTTCGGCACTGATTTGCTGTTTTCGCGAGTTAACGAGTTCCTCCAAAAGTTAAAAATTGGCAAATCTGGACAGACATTTATTATAGAGCGATCGGGCGATTTAATTACAACATCAACTCAAGATCCCGTATATCTAATCAAGGGTGAAGAGACAGAAAGAATTGCAGCAACAGCTAGCCAAAACGCCGCCATCAGCCTCACTACAAAATACCTGCAAGAATACTTTGGCAACCTCAACAACATTCAGCAAACCCAACAGCTTAGCTTTAAGATTAAAGACGAGCGACAATTCATGCAGGTTACGCCGCTAAAAGATGATAAAGGTTTGGACTGGCTGATTGTAGTAATTATTCCCGAATCAGATTTCTTGGAACAAATTAATGCTAACAACAAAACTACCGTTTTGCTGTGCGTTGCAGCTTTGGCAACAGCTATAATTGTCGGCATACTCACGGCCAGATGGGTGACAAAGCCAATTTTATATTTGAATCAAGCAGCCAAAAATATTACTAAAGGTCACTGGAATAAAACTGTAGAAATTAACCGCAACGATGAAGTTGGTGAACTTGCAAACTCATTTAAAAGTATGGCAGAGGAACTGCAATTTTCTTTTGAGGAAATGCAAAATTTGAATGCTGAATTGTCCGAGAGTAAAAGCCGGCTAAACCAAATTTTGGAAGCCGTACCTGTCGGGATATTTGTAGCAGAACCCAGTGGTAAACCCTACTACATCAATTCTCGGGCTCAATCCTTGCTTGGCAAAGGCATAGTTGACGATATTAAATCTGAAGAAATTCGAGAGATATATCAAATTTATCTCGCAGACAGTGGGGAACTCTACCCTCAAGAAAAAGACCCGATACTTTGTGCTTTTCAAGGAGCAAGTGTTAACGTTGACGACATAGAAATTCACCAGGCAAATAGGAATGTTCCCCTAGAAGTTTGGGGGACGCCAATTTATGATGAAAAGGGGAATGTCAATTATGCTATTGCAGCTTTTACCGACATTACCTTACGCAAAGAATCAGAAAAATTAGTAGCAGAATACAACCGCACTCTCGAAGTTCAAGTTACTGAAAGAACCCAGGAACTAAAAACAGCATTAGATCACCTAGAAACTACCCAAGAAGAGTTAGTTCAATCGGAAAAAATGGCGGCTTTAGGACAATTAGTAGCTGGAGTTGCTCACGAACTAAATACTCCACTGGGTGCGATCCGATCCAGTGCCGGAAATATGAGCAAATTCTTGGGACAAACCCTTTCTAACTTGCCTGCACTTTTTGAATCATTTTCTCATGAAGAATCTGAAAATTTCTTCATGTTACTAAATCAATCGCTGCAAAAAGATGTAACTTTGACAGCTAAAGAAGAAAGGAAATTAAAGCGAACTTTAGTCGGTCAACTAGAAGATGAAAACATTGACGAAGCTGACGATATCGCCGACACCTTAGTAGATATGGGGATTTATGAAGCCGATGACTTTATGTCTCTGCTGCACAAACCCGAGCGCGAGCGTATCTTAGACATGGCTTACAAACTCACTGAAATCCAGCGAGGTACCCAAACAATTAATACGGCAACGGATCGAGCATCAAAAGTCGTCTTTGCTCTGAAAAATTATGCCAGACACGACTCCTCAGAAGTGATGATTCAATCGGATTTAGTTGAAGGCATAGAAACCGTACTTACGCTGTATCAAAATAACCTGAAGCACGGAGTAGAAGTATTGCGAAACTTCGCCAAAATAGAACCTGTGCTCTGCTACCCAGATCAACTCAATCAGGTGTGGACAAATCTCATACACAATGCCCTGCAAGCGATGGACAATAAAGGTACATTAACCCTCGAACTCTCTCAAAAAAGCAATCGCGTCCAAGTTGCAGTCACCGATAGCGGTAAGGGAATTCCTGAAGAAGTTATGTCTAAAATTTTCGAGCCATTTTTCACGACTAAACCCCCCGGTGAAGGCACAGGTTTAGGACTTGATATTGTCAGAAGAATTATTGAAAAACACCGGGGCACCATCGAAGTTGCATCAGTTCCCGGCAAAACAACTTTCACCGTTTGTCTACCCGTCAATCCGGGATAAACTAAGTAGCTAAGCCTTGCCTGTATTGCTCGCAAAACTTGCGTTTTGCGGTTTTTGGGAGGCAGTGACTACCTGACAAATTAAGACATACACTCAACAGTCAACAACGAACAATCGCTGAGATAAAATCATATGTCTAAACCAGTCATTCTGTGCGTTGACGACGAGAAAGTAGTTTTGAAAAGCCTCAAAACTCAACTAAAATCAGCCTTTGGCAATACCTACGTTTATGAATTAGCGGAAAATCCTGCCGATGCCTTAGAGTTGATAGACGAATTTAATGGCGATGATACAACAATCATCTTGATTGTGTCTGATTGGTTGATGCCGGGAATGAAAGGAGATGAGTTTCTAATTCGTGTCCATAAAAAGTTTCCTAAAATAGTTAAAGTGATGCTAACAGGTCAAGCAGATGAAGATGCAGTTCAAAGAGCATTTAATGAAGCTGACCTTCACCGCTGTTTGCACAAACCTTGGTCGGAAGAAGAGTTGATCGAAACCATTAAAACAGCTTTATCGCTATGAGCAAACAAGTGATTATTTGCGTGGATGACGAAACCACGGTTCTCAAAAGCCTCAAAGCTGAATTGAAAGATGCTTTAGGCAATACTTACCGGATTGAAATTGCGGAAGGAGGCGAAGACGCTTTAGAGTTAGTTGCTGAACTAATTGCAGATGGGGAAGAGATTCCTTTAATTATTTCCGACTACGTGATGCCTGATATGAAAGGAGATGAATTGTTAAGGCGGGTTCACGAGATTTCTCCCAAAACTCTCAAGGTGATGCTAACGGGTCAGGCGACTATTGAAGCTGTGGGAAGTGCGATTAAGCACGCCAAACTCTACCGATTTATCGGCAAGCCTTGGCAAACTGAAGATTTGAAATTGACCGTGACAGAAGCTGTCCACAGCTACAGTCAGGATAAAAAGCTGGTAGAACAAAATGCGGAACTGCGAAAAGTCAATGAGAGGCTAGAATTAGCCTTGGAACTGCAATCACAATTAACGAATGCTGCCAAACGCTTTGTGCCGAGTGAATTTGTTTCGTTGCTAGGTCGTGACAGCTTAGTCGATATCAAACTTGGTGACAGTGTGGAAAAGGAAATGTCTATTTTATTTTCCGATATTCGAGATTTTACAAATATTTCTGAGGGCATGACTCCTCAGGAAAATTTTAGGTTTATTAATTCTTATTTGAGCCGCATGGAGCCAGCTATTATTGAAAATAACGGTTTTATTGATAAGTATATTGGCGATGCAATTATGGCTTTGTTCGGTCACAATGCTAGCGATGCTTTGAATGCTGGAATTTCTATGCTGCATCGTCTGGATGAATACAATAAACACCGCGTTAGCGAGGGCTTTGCACCTATCAAAATAGGGATAGGCATCAATACAGGCAACTTGATGCTGGGAACAGTAGGGGGAACAACGAGGATGGACAGTACGGTGATTAGCGATGCGGTGAATTTAGCTTCTCGCATGGAAACGATGACGAAAAGTTACGGGGTATCGATGTTGATTACTCACAATACTTTTGTACAGTTAAATGTCAGTGAATATCCGAAATATGCTATTCGGAATATTGGTCGGGTTAGGGTTAAAGGCAAAGCCGAGTTGGTGACTATTCATGAAGTATTTGATGCCGATCCGCCGGAAGTTAAAGATGGGAAGTTGGCGACTTTTAACATATTTTTAGAAGCTTTGTGGAACTATAGTGCGAGCAAACATAAAGAAGCGGCACAACTGTTTGCTGAGTGTGTGCGTAAAAATCCGCTCGATCGCGTAGCGGAAAATTATCTCAAACGTTCTCAGGAAATGCTGTCTATATTGCCTGTGGCTAAGTCGGATTGTTTTTGATTGCTTATTAGCCTTATCAAATGCGGTTCAGGTTCAGATAAGACGGCGGTTGAAACCGCGCCTACAAAAACAAAACCCGCCTCCGCGGGTTGAAGACTGATCAGGTTGAGATAAGACGGCGGTTGAAACCGCGCCTATAAAAACAAAACCCGCCTCCGCGGGTTGAAGACTGATCAGCTTGAGATAAGACGGCGGTTGAAACCGCGCCTATAAAAACAAAACCCGCCTCCGCGGGTTGAAGACTGATCAGCTTGAGATAAGACGGCGGTTGAAACCGCGCCTACAAAAACAAAACCCGCCTCCGCGGGTTGAAGACTGATCAGCTTGAGATAAGACGGCGGTTGAAACCGCGCCTATAAAAACAAAACCCGCCTCCGCGGGTTGAAGACTGAGTTAAAATTACGTTATCTTCTTGAGTCTCTCGCTGGAACAAGAGTTTTACTATTACGCGGTTTCAACCTTACGTCCGATGCCAAGCGTATTGCCTTAAACCCAAGTTTTTAGAACTTTTCCTGCTATTTGCTGTCCCAGCCAAGGGGTGTTTGCCGATCGCGACTTCAGACTGTACCCTTCAACCGTCCAAGTCATGAGCGGGTCGAACAAAATTAGCTCAGCAGAGGCTCCCAGCGCCAGCGTGGCAGGGGCTTGTCCGAGACAAACGGCGGGGCCCGTACTTAACACTCGCCACAGTTCCAAAGCCGAAAATTTGCCAGTTTCTACGAGTCCGTGCCATAACAAAGGTAACGCTAATTCTAAGCCGATCGCGCCTGGAGGACTATCGGCAAAAGCCACGGTTTTTTCCTCGTAGGTACGCGGGTTGTGGTCGATCGCGATCGCATCAATCACGCCATCTTTTACAGCTTGAATTAAGGCTAATTGGTCGATCGGATTGCCTAACGGCGGTTCGAGGTGTAAATTCGGATCGTAGGCGAAGGAAGCCGTCAGAGCATTTTTCCCGCCGACGCAATCTTTGGTATTTCCTGAAATTGCGCCGACATTCAATAGCAAGTGCATCCAAGTTACACTCGCAGTCACCGGCAAACCCCGCGCTTTCGCATCCCGAATCAATTCCACGCTGCGGGCGGTTGAAACGCGCATGATGTGTACGGGAGTTCCGCCAGATGCTACCAACTCCAGGATTGCCGCCAAAGCCGATGTTTCGGCACTTGCGGGAATTCCTGGCAAACCCAAGCGCACGGATACGGAACCCTCCCGTGCTGCGCCGTTTCCTGCTAAGGTGCGATCGCACGGCCACAATGCGATCGACTTATTCAAAGGCTGGATATATTCAAGCAAACGCCTCACCAGAGACGGATTTGACAGCGACAAGCCGTCTGCAAACCCGACTATTGGAGAGGAGGCCAGCTCGCCCAGCTCTGCCATCTGTTGCCCTTTCACGCCCGCTGTCAGAGCTCCCCAAAAATACAAGCGCGGCAGTGAGGGCGACAAATTGCGGATATGTTGTTGCAACAAGGCTAAACCGGCCAAATTGTCTACGGGTGGGGATGTATCGGGCAAAATTGCTACTCGCGTAAAACCGCCAGCCGCCGCAGCCTGCATTAAGGATTCTAGGGTTTCTCGTTCCTCAAAACCTGGTTCTCCGCTATGACTGTAGATATCGGCTAATCCTGGCCCTAATATTAGTCCTTGGCAATCCCGCACTTCTGTGTGGGCGGGAATTTCGGTGATGTTTTCTTGGATTGCTTGGATCTGATTTTCTGTGATTAGAATATCAGTGGTGCGATCGATCTTTGAAACTGGATCGAGCACTCTTACATTTTGTAGCAGTTCGCGGATCATAACTTACAATTCAAACATAAAAATTCAAACATTTCAGAATTTATCTCATGTCTCGTAAAATAACCGTTATAAAGTTCGTAGTGAGGACTTTAGTCCTCTGATTTATGCGGACTAAAGTCCTCACTACAAACCTATTAAAGTGCTCCGGCTGCTGTTTGGTCGAAAATGCCGCCGCTTAAATGAGTGGTGATATTCATCGCCTGCAATACGGGTAAACCATCGGGGCCGTGGGGATAATCTATCACGCTAACGGCGCCGTTTCCTTGTTTGAATTTCCAGAAGTGTTCGGGTTCTAAATTGAATAGGTGGCAGAGAAGGGCTTTGTTGACGGCATCGTGGGCAACTACAATTCCTGTACCAGTGACTGATTGTACTATGTCTCGCCACGCTGCGATCGCCCGAATGGAAACTTGCTCTAAATTTTCGCCTTCTGGCATTTGCACTTTTTCAGGAGATGTTTTCCATTCATCGAGTAAACCTGGATAGGATGCTTCGATTTCTGATTCAAATTTTCCTTCCCAAAGTCCGTGGCTGATTTCTCTCAAGTCGTCGCGGACTTTCAATTGCAAATCGCTGTGATGTTTGAGGATGATTTCGGCAGTTTCTTTCGGGCGCAGCATCGAACTGCTAATGGCAAAATCTAATTTTACGTCTTTGAGAAATTCTGCGGCTTGCCGAGCTTGTTCGCGGCCGTTATCATTGAGAGGTACGTCTATTTGTCCTTGAAATTTCCCGGCTCTATTCCAGTCTGTTTCGCCGTGACGTACTAGCAATAAGCGCGGGCCTCGATGTGCGTCCCTCGGTTTGGGGAAGATTTCTCCGGTATGGGCGGTTAAATTCAATGATTCTAATTGAACTGCAATTTTTTTGTTGGACTCTGTTGTTGCATCAGTAAATCCAAAATTGATGACGCTAATTCCGCAATTTGATTGTTGAATTGATTGATAGTAATCAGGGGCAATTTCTGAGGCTGTGGCGATTAGGGCGCGGTTGATTCCGTTATGACCTACTACTAGGATTGTACCTGAAGTGTGTTTGGATAAGATTTCTTGCCAAAATTTGCGGGCGCTAGCGAAAACGGCTAGTACGGGAAAGTGTTCGATTTCTCCTTCGGCTGAAGGGATTTTCATGGAAAATTTGTCTGGATGTTGTTGCCATTTCTGATATGCTTCGGGGAATTGGTCGATCGCATCTTGGCGCAGCATTCCTTCCCACAATGGCAAATCGATTTCCATCAATTTATCGGTTGGTTGGAGTTGTGGCGCATTTGTCAAGCGCGACACGATGATTTCTGCTGTTTCTTTGGCTCGTTGCAGGGGACTTGTATATGCAGCATCAAAGGCGATACTGTTGAGGATGTCGCCTACTTGCTTTGCGCCGGCGCGGCCTGCTTCTGTCAAAACTGATTTATCGAGGCGGCCTTGGATGCGACGCTCTAGATTGTATGTGCTTTTGCCGTGACGGACTAGGATAATGCGAGTCATTCGATTTTAGATTTTAGATTTTAGATTTTAGATTTAGCCTGCGGATAAATCCAGGGCTTAAAACGATTCAAAAGATCGGCCAGTAGAAATTTTACCAGTTGTGGGGACACGATCGCCTGCAACGACCTATGATTGAAGACAGACAAGACTTAGCCACAGATTTGCGCGGGACGGAAAAGCAGGAATGACACTGAAGCGGATAATTTTAGGTATTTTAACAGCGATCGCGATCGCTCTGGTCGGTTTATCTTTACTTGCTAGTTGGAATGAGCCGCAAATTCAAAGCCGCCTGGAACTCTACCAGACAAATTTGCTGCTTCACGCCTCGGAGTGGCAAGAACAAAGTAATCAGAGTGCTAATTTAAGTTCGGCGCGCAACAATATTATCGGTGCCGATCCTTTAAATACGGCTTTGGCGCAATATCAAGAAGCGCGAGACTCGACTCAAAAAAGTATCGAAGCAACTCAGGCACAATTAAAACAAATTCTGCCTACCATCGTCTCGAATTCGCCAGATACTGCTTTGAAATTAGCACAAAGAAAGGCAACGGAAGAGTCGATTTTCCAACAGTCAGCGCTGTTAAAAGAACTTGACTTGCGGTTGGGAATTTTGCAAGCAAGCAGCGGTAAAACTAACACAGCAATCTCTACTTGGAAAAGCTTAGTTAAGGAGTCCACAACTGAAAGTGATTCCGCTCCTGCCGCGGCTACTGCTGAAGTTTTGACGGGCATTTGGAGCAATCCGCCTCAACTTTTCCCGGATGCCGAGCCGCTCATTAAAAAATCTTTGGATGGTTGGTTTCGCTATCGCGCTCTCGCTCAACTTTACAAGCTGCAAGAACGTTCTAAGGAACTGGTGGCGCTGCAAGCTACAGAGCAGGTAACGGCTGAGCAAGCTTTAGAAAAGTTAGCAATTATTGTTGGTATTCCGGCGATATCACTTTGTATTGGCGCGGTTTTGCTGGTTGGTTTGAGCGTGCAGTGGCTGTTGCAGCGCCAGCAGTTAGATAAGGCAGGTTCGGGGCCGCTGTTGGCGCGCAATGCCAGCTTGACTTGGGATGTGCCTTGGGATGGCGAGATTGTTTGGCAGGTGCTGGTGGTCGGGTTTTTCTTTGTCGGACAAATCTTGATTCCCTATTTATTACTGCCTGTTTCTCTGGCTGTTCTCAAACTGAATCCTGCTACTTTTGACCCGCGCGAAAAGGCTTTTTATATCTTTGCTACTTATTTGTTGCTGTCGGCTGGTGGGCTTTCGGTACTGTATTTTTCGGTTAAGTCTTTTTTGCCTTTGCCTGATGGTTGGTTTCGGATTAATTGGCGGGGAAATTGGTTTTTGTGGGGTTTTGGCGGCTATTTTGTAGCTTTGCCTTTGGTGGTTGTGGTGTCGTTGATCAATCAGCAATTGTGGCAGGGACAAGGCGGCAGCAATCCGATTTTGCCGATCGTCCTTGAAGGTAGAGATAACGTGGCTCTGGCGGTGTTTTTCGGCACGGCTGCGATCGCCGCTCCGGTTTTTGAGGAAATCGTGTTTCGGGGCTTTCTACTGCCTTCTCTGACTCGCTATTTGCCTGTTTCCGGGGCGATCGCAGCTTCGGCTTTCTTGTTTGCTGTGGCTCACTTGAGTGTCTCTGAGATTCTGCCTTTGGCGACGTTGGGCGCGGTATTGGGGTTTGTGTACACGCGATCGCGCAATCTCCTCGCCCCCATGCTTCTCCACAGTCTTTGGAATAGCGGAACTCTCCTGAGTCTGTTTCTTTTGGGCAGCGGCGCGAGTTAATTCGGGCGGTTGTAAATAATTGTGAATTAACCGGGTTTTTGTGACACTTATCGGCACTGTCTGCTGAGGTGGAATTTCGCGATCGCCCGGTCGCTGACTTTAACGGAAAAACTTGTTTTAAGATGGAAGTAATATCTCGTGGATCGATCGATGCCAGGGTGGTTCGGGCGATCGCACCCAAGCGAACTTGACCATCCGGCTAATTTGTATGTTAATTTTAAGTGAGGATGAGGTTTCTACCCCCATGAGCAATTTCAACAGCCGCAAGTTAGAAGGAACGCCGAGTTGGATGCGTTTCGCACCCTACGCAGCCCTAGGCATTTTAATATTTTCGTTCAATTCCGGTAGCGAACTCAATTATTTCTTGAGAGGTTACTCGGTAATTCTAGAGGCTCAAGCCGGTATAGTTCTGCTATATTTTGCGATGTCCAAGTTTCGCAAAAACCCAAATAAATGAGTAAACATTAGTAATATTGCTTGCCTCGACCGTATAAGTATCGCGTTCGTTAAAGTAAAAAATTGGGGAAACGTAAAAATGGTAAAAGATAGAACAGTAGCAATTGTGTTAGTTTTCTTTGTTGGAGGTTTCGGAATTCACAAATTTTATTTGGGTAACAACACAGCAGGAGTATTGTATTTGATATTTTCCTGGACATTAATTCCGTCACTGATTGCATTTTTCGATTTTATCGGCTTACTGATGATGTCGGAACCAGCTTTTCAGCTACAGTACAATGGTGGAATGTTGCAGTCTGGGTATGCCCTCAGAGGCGCAAAAGATGTGACTGGGGCGATCGCAGAATTGAAAGGACTTTACGATATGGGCGCGATTACCGCCGAAGAATATGAAGAAAAACGCCAAAAATTGCTGCGGGAATTGTAAGGCATTGGTCATTGGGCATTGGTCATTGGGCATAGGGCATAGGGCATAGGGCATAGGGCATAGGGCATAGGGCAAACAGGGCATTGGGCATTAGGAAGAAGGGAATCGACGCTTGACAGGATTTACGCACAAATTTTATAGAACCCATTTGAGATCTATTCTACGTAAATCTCAGAAACCGGGTTTCTAGGAGTATTTCTCGTCACCAAACCCAAAAACTCGTAGAAACCCGGTTTCTTGCCCCGGGCGTAAATCTCAGAAACCGGGTTTCTAGGAGTATTTCTCGTCACCAAACCCAAAAACTCAAAGATGTCAAATGGGTTCTATATGTAGTAGGGTTTGCCCACAAGCAGCATACCCCTATGAGTAGCGTGTCAAACCACTTTTTTTATCAGTCATGTATGAAAAACGTGGGATTTAAATAAGAGTCAAATAACAGTCGAGCGAGGATAGAACTAAAGTGTCTCAAGATTTATACTGGCTGCGTCAAACTCCTAGTTGGGTGTGGTATTCTTTTATTCCGTACTTCGGCGGATTGGCGATCGCCTATGCAGGCCAAAAAACAAATATTCGCAGTTGGATGGGATGGGGTATTGGCATTACTTTAGCAGCACTAGCAGTATCTTCTTCAACTAATTTGGGTACCCTCGTTTGGATAGCTCAAATTGTCACAGCCTTTGCTTTGAAAAAACGCTATCTAATCAAAACCGCACCTAGAGGCTTGCTGGTTCCTGCAACTGCGACAAATGCTCAAGAACTTGCTAATCTGCGCGGCAAAATTGATATTAACGAGTGTACTAAAGACGATTTGGTCAAAATCTTGGGTTTGCCGATCGTCTACGCTAACGATATTGAATCTTTGCAAAACGAAGGCTACCTTTTTACCCACGCCGAAGAGTTATCGGAAATCGCCGGAGTTCCAGAAAGTCACGTCAGACGCATCGCCCCGATGATTTGCTTTAGCTACAATTATCAAAAAGAATCGCAGTTTACTTGGAAACGGTTAAATATTCTTTCACCCGAAGAGTTGATAGAAAACGGTTTAGATCGACTCGTTGCCGAAACAATAGTTAGAGAAAGGCAAAGCAAAGGCGCATACAAATCAGTTGTTGATGTCAAGCGGCGGACGGGACTGCCTTTTGATTCATACCGCCATATTTGTTAGTGTGCATTTTTCGTATTCCGCTAGTCGTAGGGTGTGTCGCTATCAATAATTTTCGGGAAAAACTGAATAATGATGAGGTTTGTTTCCTCCACTTGTGGTATGAGGTGCATCGCCATCAGATTTGCGATTAAATCCGAGAGATTAATACCATTTTTTTTAAGTTATGAGAAACTTTCATGAAAAGGTAAAGGAAATAATTACAAAGCCCAATTGTCCTGTATCTCTATCAGATATTTAAAAAATGGTATGACCATAACAAAAGTGGTTCGTAGTGTGGACTTTAGTCCGCAATAAGAGCGGACTAAAGTCCACACTACGAACCTTATACCATTTTTTTAAAGTTATGATAGAGTTTTATGAAAAGGTCAAGGAGATAATTAC
>NZ_JAAFKD010000052.1 GCF_013299165.1 Microcoleus sp. bin38.metabat.b11b12b14.051 | reverse complement strand
GCCTCGGAAGAGGAAAAGCATGGGGAGAAGACTACCTCTACTACTGATGGGCGACTTGACGTAGCAAGTGGACTTCTGTGAACCATGAACAAGAATCGCTGCTCCTTTAGGACGGTGAGTATGTCAAACGGGATAGTTTCTAAACCGAGACGCTGACAAGCTTCGTATCGGTGGCAGCCTGAAAACCCGTAATACTGACCATCTACTTCTAGCACATCGATGGGTTCGTTTAAACCTACCTCGCGGATAGATTCCATGAGAGCGGCTACTTTTGTTTGGTCGTTGACTCGCGGCAGGGGGCGCCGAATCTGATTGAGGGGTATGGCTTCGATCCTCATGGCAGCTCTTGATTTTGTATCTTGCTTAATCATACTCGTGATGACTTCGACTTAGCAACAAAATCTCAGAAAATTTTGGCTGTGAGATACTTGGAACCCGGAGAGCGATCGTTGGTAATGGAAAAACCTTGGCATTTGGCAACTTTCGGGCCTCCTAGCCATTACCGCACATACCCCGCCCCGAATATATATATAATGTATAAAAATATATTATCGATCGCCCCAGTGTTTTAGGGTCTGGGGTGACTCAGATATATCCTGTCACGGCCGTGGTCAAAGATTCAATAGAGTCTAATCCCAAAAAGTTTATGGTCAGAACACAAACTTTTTGGGATTTTTTGGGTCGCAGGGGGCAAATTGACTTGTGAGCGCCACTTCTGGTATCGTAAATAATCAATAACTGGATGTTGCATTTACTTTCTGATCACCAAAACCTAGTACATCGAACTCCCATTCAATTTTGCCCGGTTAGACATTGCCTGCAGCAGCCCTGTAGATTAGTGGAAAATCACCGGCCTGCCGGTGAATGACGGGGACTGGTGATGTAGGCGCTAGCAGTTGTCGGTCTTTTGGGAAAAAAGTTAAAAACGTAAAGTAAAGGCAATTCTAAATTTGCCTGTATTTTATGGAACTATAATTTCAGTGGCAGAGCGTGATTGAATTAAAAGGTTCCGAAAAGTTGCAAGTCTTAAAAAAAGCGGATCTTCAAGTCAAGACAGGTCTAAATGCTTTAGACCTGGTTTTGTCGTGGTTTTCACAATTGTACGAGCCACGAATTCCCACCAGTGTGTGGATACGCTGTCAGTTAATCTTGGCTGAGGGCTTTACTAATGCGGTGCGTCACGCCCACCAGGGTCAACCGCCGGATTTGCCTGTTGACATTGAGGTGGCGGTGTGCACTGAATGTATAGAGATCAAAATTTGGGATTCGGGCGCGACCTTTGATTTAGAGCAAAAAATTAAAGAGATGTCGAAAAAAATCGACCCTGAATCTTCCGGAGGGCGGGGTTTAAAGTTGATGAAAGACATCACAGATAGTCTCAGTTACACGAGAACAGCCCAGGCCCGCAACTGTCTGTCGATGGTCAAAAATTATACTCCTGTCCCAAATACTGAAGATGAAGATGATATTTTGCAACTTCCCGAGGAACTTTGTGGTTAATGGGCGATCGCAGTTTTTAAACGCGGGACAAGGGGTTGAGCCAGAGCAGAATTGTGCGTTTTAATTGATTTAATTCTCGATAGACTTCTTGTTTGACCCATTGACCGATCGCGTCGATGGGTGTAAAAATTTGACCGACAGGCCAGCTAACATCTTGACCTAAGGGCGTTTGATGGTTGCCGATCAGTGTCTGAACTGTAATCATGTCGGGAAATCTCTGTTTTAGCAGAGTAGTTAAAAGCAGGGTTTGGTCGATGTTGTCGCCGTTAAATTTGACTAAAAGATTGCGCCGGATTTGATAGCTATCTTGCACGAGGCGATTGGTGTCTTGTGGGGAAGGGGTAAACTCTACCTTAAAGACGGGGGAAATTTGCTCGACGATCGGAATCGCTTCGGAGGCTGCATAATTGTTGAAAGAAATCAGAATATTGCCGGCTCTTTCTACGTCAAACACTGAACCGATCAGCAAGTGGAGTTTGCATCCCATGCTGTGTCCCATACCGTAAACTGGCAGATACGAAGATTTGAGCAATTTAGTCGCGCGCAGCCGATCGAGAGCATTTTCAAATTTGTTGAGGACATCGCGGGCGATCGCAATGTGATCCAAAGTATTGACAAACGGCGTTGCTACCACGACATATCCTTGACTTCCCAAAGCCTCTAACAGCCAGCGATAGGTGAGTTGGGGTGCAGTCGCCACAAACGCACCGCCGAGAAAATGTACGATCGCGATCGGTTTAGAAGGAATTAATACCCAGTTTCCTGAAATTTCTTGCCAGTCCATAAATTAAATCAATTTCTAAGGAATGAAAATTTAATAACTTGCACAAGTTTGTGGGGTGTCCCGCCCGCCCCTCTCACAAGGGCGGGCTCTTCCGCCCACCCCACAATAACAATTAAAATTGTAAGTTATTTAATTTGCGATCCTAAGTAAAAAGGCGATCGTCCTCTTGCTGCGATCGAGTAGAAGGCCCACAGCAGAATTTTTGAGAAAATTTTGCTTGTACTTGCTGCTGAAAAGAGAGGTGCGATAGCGATTTTTTATTCAAAAAACTTAGCTTTTTACTTGTACGTTATTTATTGTAACTGTTTTGTCTGCGAATAGCACAGCGGGCTGACGCTGTTTTTTTCGGGATGTAGGGGATTGAAGGCGGCGACTGCATGAAGGAGTGGCCCAGAACAGTCGATCGCAAATTTTAATCATTTCGATCTTGTGTGCGATCGCATCAAATTTGTAGTGAGGACTTGCATTCGTCACTACAAACTAATTTAATCTGCGGCAATCCGGGTGGATTGACATCACTTAATTTCTTACATACAACCTGCATACAAGTACAACATTTTTTACGAAAACCCTCGGATTTGCGACTGTCTCTGGGGGGTTAATTCAGTCGAATGACGCAGGCCTTCAGTGGGTTGATTACTCAACTTTTCCTGAGATTTCATCCATTTCCACTTGTTGACAGTAGCGACGGGGTTGAGCACTGTGGTAGCGATGCCATAAATAAGAATCGGCACCACTTCCCTATTCAACAAACTTTGTCCTACCTTTCTCATGTAGTGCAGTGCCAAAACTTCTCGGAATTTGTTAAGCCGTTTCAGCAGTGGCAAATTTTTAAAGCATATTTGTTCGTACTCGCCCAGCGATAACTCTTTTTCTCCCCGCAAGCGCCGCTGTTGGTTTTCCTTGACACAATCAGCCGCTATGCGCTTTTTCAGCCAGTGCTTGTCTGTGAGAGAGTTGCCTCTAATTCGATAATTTCCTAAAGGCTCTTTGGATGCCAGCAAGCCGTGCTTTTGAGCAATTTTGGTAAATAATTCTGTATCTTCTCCCACCTGCCAATCTTCTGCAAAACCGCCTTCTTGCAGCAGAATGGAGCGATCGACTACAACAGAAGACGGGAACACCCAAGGACTTTCCCCTGTCTCCTTAATTTCCTGCATTTGAGCTTGAGTTGTAGGATAGGTGGGAACATAACTTAACTTATTGCCGCGCTTGTCTAAATACCGCAAAGCATGAGCCACGGCTTTGACTTCGGGATTGTCTCGGAGCATATTCAAACAAACTTCTAGTTTGTTGGGTTCCCAGGTATCATCGCTGTCAAGAAACGCTACGTACTCGCCCGTCGCCCGAGATATCATTAAATTTCTGGATTTAGAAACCCCGTAAGTTTGGGGATTGCGGAAGTATTGAATTCTGGAATCTTGCTGAGCAAATTCACCACCAATTTTGCCAGTATCGTCAGTAGAGTAGTCATCAACAATTAAAATTTCTAGATGCTTGTGGGTACCATTGATTACGGAGGCAACTGCCTCGGCCAGAGTGTCTGCTGCATTCAATGCAGGAATAATTACACTGACTTTTTCGTTGTTCATAACTTGAATTAGGTGTGGTTTGGTAGTTGTTTGCCGAAGTATAGTTTTCGCCACATATGACCCCTGAATTTGAATACTGCGATTAAATTGGTTTTCAGTCCAAACTGGAGAATTGAAGACGTTGCAGCACAGCTACTGCTAAGGTACGATTTCCGATTGTTTTCAACACGAAATCTGGGAAAATCCGAGTTTTTGGCCGTTGGTAGTTGTTGTGTCCGATCGACCTGAGTTAGCCGTGCTTGCCTAGCGGTGTAGGATAAGCTGTGGTTACTTAGAGTTTAGAAGCAGACACTGTGACTTCTTCACGCGCAAATACCTGTATTCCCGAAACTTACCTACGTATTGCCAATATAACAGGCTTGCCACCTCAGTGCGATCTACCAGAAGGGGGGACACCAGTCAGGAGAAGGCCCCAGGCAATTTTACGGGCAATTTTTATGACACTTTGGCGTCGGAAATCAAACTTAGCCTGTTCGCTTTTGGCATTGCAGATTTTTGAGTGGTGATGATTGGCCGGATCGGGGTTTGCAGCTTTCCTAAAGTTGCTTTTATTTTGGGAAAAATAGTATCTCCCAGTCAAATCAAGGAGGGCACAAATTTGTAGCTTTTACAGGGAGATACCTGCTAAAAACCTGATTTTTGAGGGATATCTAGTTTGGTTCATCGGCGCTGTCAAATTGTTTGTCCTGCGCCGCGGCGGCCCAGGAGTCAAGTTTGATGCTGCGAATCTATCGATCGATTTTTAAGCAAACAAACAGGGTAAGTTTTATTTAACCGATCGACTAAAAAGTCTCACAAGTGGCATAAAACCGCTATGCTAGGTTTGCCATGTGTTGCAGTCCAACCGCAATCGGCTCACAAGTTGAGTTAATTTTTTTCGAGATTTCATCAACTAATTTTTGTGCATTCATCAGTTTGCTTGAGATAAGTAGTTGCTCAATAAAGATGCTTTTTCCAACTTGTTTGATAATTGAGTTGTCACACACTGTTCCTTATTTCTCTGTTTCTCTTGCACCCCGAGTTAGGACTAGGCAACATCCAACCCGATTGGGCCCCTCGCCGCAGCCGGTCTGGAGGAAGACGCCCGTAAAATTATACTGTAGGATTTCCTAAAAATACAAGTAAAAAATGTTACTTAAATTATATAGCAAACCGCGAATTTATACTTATCTTATAACAACAGTAGTGTTGTTTGGCTGCCAGCAGCAGCTACAGCCAAACTTGCAGCACCCCCAGCAGCGCAGCAAACAAGGAATGGCCGTTTCGGCTCACCCTCTGGCGAGCGCTGCGGGGCTTAATGTACTGCAACAGGGAGGCAACGCGGTGGATGCGGCGGCGGCGGTGGCTTTGGCGATTTCGGTGGTGGAGCCTTTTTCGGCAGGTATCGGCGGCGGGGGTTTTTTGCTGCTGCGGCGGGCCCAAACCGGGACAGTGCAAGCGCTGGATTTCCGGGAACGAGCTCCGAAACGGGCGGCGCGCGATATGTACCTGGACAAGCAAGGCAAGGTGCGCCCGAGGGCAAGTCTGGACGGGCATTTGGCAGCAGGCATTCCCGGGACTGTGGCGGGATTGTATGCGGCGCAACGCGAGTACGGTAAGTTGCCTTGGGCGGCGGTGGTGGCTCCGGCGATCGACCTGGCTGAAAATGGCTTTCCGGTGAGTTCGCGGTTTACCGAGGCCGTCGCGCGGCGGGCGAATGCTATAAACAAGAACCGGGCGGCGCGGGAAGTTTTTACTCGGGGTGGCGTTTTATACAAGCCAGGGGAGAAGTTGGTGCAGCGGGATTTGGCGCGGACTTTGCGGCAGATTGCGAAAAATCCCCAAAGTTTTTATCGCGGGGACATTGCGCGGGCGATCGCCTCCGACATGGCGAAAAACGGCGGCATCATGACTCTCGAAGACCTCAAAAACTATACGCCGATTTGGCGCAATCCAGTTTGTGGCAAGTTTCGCACTTACGAAATTTGCGCGATGTCGCCTCCTTCTTCTGGTGGCGTTCATTTGTTGCAAATCCTGAATATTCTCGGCGATACCGATCTCAAGAGGTTGGGGAGGCAAAGTCCAGATACACTGCATTTGCTGGCGGAATCGATGAGGATTGCTTACGCTGACAGGGCCGAGTTTTTGGGCGACCCGGATTTTGTGAGGGTACCTGTCAAAGCTTTGACTAGCGGGAATTATGGCAAATTGCGCCGATCGCAAATCCAGATGTCAAAAGCCAGACCCTCGGGCGAGGTGAAAGCAGTTGATGCTGAAACTTTGAGCCGAATAGCGTGGGAGTCGCCAGAAACTACGCACCTGACGGTAGTTGACTCCGATCGTAATATTGTGAGTTTGACGTTTACGGTAAACGGCGGTTTTGGGGCTGGGGCGGTGGCGGCGGGTACGGGAATTTTGCTCAATAACGAGATGGACGATTTTGCCGCGGCGCCTGGATCTCCAAATTTGTTTGGTTTGGTGGGCGGTGAGGCAAATGCGATCGCCCCGGGGAAAACTCCTTTATCCAGCATGACGCCGGTGATTGTCACAGAAAATGGCAAATTTCGCCTTGCTGCGGGGGCTCCGGGAGGTAGCACGATTATTACCACGGTGTTGCAGATTGCACTGAATGTCTTGGTTTACGACATGAAGGTGCGTGAGGCTGTATCCGCACCTCGCGTGCACCATCAGTGGCAGCCCGATCGCCTGATGGTGGAACGCGGAGGTTTTGAGCCTGCAACGCTTGCCGAATTACGCAGGCGGGGACACCAAATTACCGAACGATCCGGCTGGGGAAATGCCAATGCGATCGTCCTGACTGATGACGGTTGGTTGGAAGGCGCTGCCGATCCGCGCGGCGAAGGAGAAGTAAGGGGGTTTTAGTCATCTGTCATTAGGTATAGTTTTGCAAGAATCGCAATTTTTTTCGGGGCATATGCGCGATTATTTTCACTGCCTTACCAGCACTTGAGTAAATTCGCCCCGCCTCGATCTCAATGGTCGATCGACCAGGGTAAAAATCTGGTTTTGACTAAAATCTGATGGCGTTCGATGCCAACCCTACAAAAACCGGGTTTCAGTGGTATCCATTCTGCAACTCATCAGATGATTAATCTGTGCGTTTTTTGGTACCCGTATTTTTGGGCTGAGGTGAATTGCCTCACTAACTGCCAAGAAATACCTAACCAAATCAACCAGATAAACCGTGAATATACCTATATGTGAATTGATGGTAAAGGCACTAGACATTGATATTTATATAATGTGATAATAAATTTAATGATTAAGTGAACGTATCTTTTTAAGTAAAAATTTATGATGAAAACTCACGAAATAGCTGGCTTAACAGGTGCTTTAACAGGTGTGATGAGCTTCTTGGCAGCCCCTGTCATGGCATTTTCGGTAGGAGCAACTCATAACATTGAGACTTTAAAAAATAAT
Source organism: Microcoleus sp. bin38.metabat.b11b12b14.051 (assembly GCF_013299165.1). Classification (NCBI taxonomy): domain Bacteria; kingdom Bacillati; phylum Cyanobacteriota; class Cyanophyceae; order Oscillatoriales; family Microcoleaceae; genus Microcoleus; species Microcoleus sp. bin38.metabat.b11b12b14.051. The sequence goes on along the minus strand of NZ_JAAFKD010000052.1, from coordinate 14,449 downwards.
TTATTGGGAACTAATACAGCGGGATTGAGCAATTTTTCTGTTTCAATTACGGGGAATGAAGCTGCTTTTGGTACTTTCACTAATGACCCCTTCGGTTTAAAATCTGGTGTGGTTCTCAGCACGGGTAAAGTAGTTAACATACCAGGAAAAAATCAAAAAGATAACGTCATGACCAACGGCAGCGATTTAAACACAGACTTTGGGCCTAAGGGTGAAGAAGGAGATTTGACTCAGCTCAACCTGAGTTTTTTTGCTAATTGCACGGTAGAAAAGTTGTTGTTTCAATATGTATTTGCTTCTGAGGAGTTTCCTGAGTTTGGCGGTTCAGAATATAACGATCAATTTGAACTGCTGCTCAACGGTACTAATTTGGCAAAATTGAGCGACGGTAAAACAGTTACCATTAGTCATCTGGTTCCGGTAGCAGATAATCGCTCTCAAGATCACTCGGACTATATTGACAACCCACGTATGACAGGTGTGGCGGCTAAAATCATTAAGTTCGACGGCTTTACTAAGGTTTTAGGTTTTGAGGGGTTGCTCAAGCAAAATCAAACGAATGTTCTCAGCATCCGCATTAGAGATGTGGGTGACGGTAATTTAGATTCTGCTGTGTTTATTAAAGGCGGTTCTTTGGGGACTGTTAAAGCTGAGGCGGTTCCCGAACCGATGACTGTGGGGGGTTTGATGGCGGGAGGCGCTATGCTGGCTGCGGGGCGAAAGTTGCGCCGCCGGAAGTAATATCGTGTAGGCTCAATTAACCTCAGTAAGATTAGTTCGTAGTGCGCCCGAAAGTCCGCATTACAAACGATTTTTGTTATGGTAATTGATCGCACACAATCTAGCGGAGTCTCACAAACGTGAGGTACAGGCTTTGATTTTTGATTGGCTTGCTTGGGCGAGGGTAATGATTGAGGGATTGAGAGATCGATCAATACGTCATTTTTTTTAGAACTGTTATATAATTAATACGGATGTTGCAGCCAAAAACAATAAGCAAAAAACAATAATTTTGGCGGTTGCTGCAATCAGAAGCTCGATTAACCGGGCCCGACGAACGAAAATACACAAGTTGCAGTCGTTCAACCGAGTCAAAAACTCGCTTTGTGCGGTAGCGCCAAGGCTATCATATTATGTCCGGTCGATCGACCGCAATCAGTAAGGTTTGTAATGCGCCACGAAAGTCCTCCGCCTCAGAGCCCAAGGGAGTCCGTACTACGAACTGTCATTGTTATGGTAATCGAGATGACATGATATCAGTTTATGGTGAGGGCTTTAGCCATCTTCAAATTCACAGAGCCAAAGCCCTGAGGGCGAACCTATGGGATGGCGGTGGAAAAACGAAATCCTTTAACTGTTAACTGTGCACCGTACCGTCTGGCAAGATTGTACCTGTTAATCGAGCTCCTGTGAGTTTTACCATAACGCGATCGCCATAACCGATTTTAGCTCCGGTTAAATCCGCACCGCTCAAGTCTGCACCGCTCAAATCCGCTCCAATTAAATTGGTTTCTCTCAAGTTGGCATTAATCAAACAAGCTCCTAACAGGTTAGCCCTAAACAAGTTAGCTTTTTGCAAATTCGCACCTGTGAGGTTGATGTTGTGCAGAAAAGTATCACTTAAGTCAGCTTCACTCAGGTTTGAATTGCTCAAGTTTCTCCCAGAAAAATCTTTTTCTTTTAAGGAAGCTCCTTTGAAGTTGGAACCGCTCAAATCGGGAGCTTGTGGTGCAGCTTGGCGATAAGACTGAGATGGCTGCTGCTGTGACGATGGGTAGCGGGAAGCATCGGAATAGGGCCCAGCAGGATTTGTAGCATAGTTTCCACCATAATTTCCCGCATAATTGCCAGGAGGTTTTCCTGAATAGGGTTCGGAAGAGTAGCGGGGTTCTTTTGGCGTCGCCGGTGGCGGCTGGGTGTTTTGATACTGAGTATTTTGGTACTGCGTGTTTTGTTGCTGGGTGTTTCTGTACTGAGTATTTTGGTACTGGGTGTTTTGTTGCTGGGTATTTCTGTACTGGGTGTTTTGTTGCTGGTTATTTTGGTACTGGGTGTTTCTGTACTGGGTGTTTGGTTGCTGGGTATGTTTTTGCTGAGTATGTTTTTGCTGAGTGTTCTGATTTTGACCTCTTGGCTGAATCGATCGCAATTGTTCGCGAGCTTGATTAATTTCCTTAATCTTTTCTTCAGCTTTGTGGAGTAATCTAGGATTATCTTTAGGGATGCGATCGGGGTGCCAAATGAACGCTAAATCCTTGTAGGCTTGAGTAATTTCTTCTCGGGAAGCTCCCGGCAACAGTCCCAGCACTTTATAGTATTGGTCGAGGTCGTTCATATTACCACCTTTCGCTTTAAGAAATTAGGAATTAAAAATTAAGATCGGAGCAAAAGCTGCTGTAAAAGCTTGTTTGTCCGATCGTACATTTGATGCACTATAACTCAGCTAAGCTGCTGCTGGCAAAAAGTCCCGGATTAACTGCAAATATGTTGCGGCATCCTCCAGCATTGGAAAGTGAGCTGTATTGGGAATTATAACAAATTCTACTTTTTTGCTCAGGGAAGCTGCTTGCTCTCCCATCGCGGCGGGGATAATTTGATCGAATTCTCCGGCTACCAGCAGCGTCGGGACGCTCAACCGTGCGAATTCTGCGGGCATTTCCTCGGCTGCTCTTTTGCTAACTGCTGTTACCATTGTACCGATCGCAGCTTCCTCGTCTGCCATTAAGAAATCCTTGAGAAATGCCAAACTAACCGCTGTGGGGAGGGAACGGCGTAAAAATCGGGCCATAAAGATGCGATCGGCAAACGGAATCGCAGCCAGCCAAGACGGGCGAAATTTGACCACATAGCCGCCGAATTTGTGAAAAGTTGTGAAGGCTTTCTCATCGTATTCAAAAATGCCGCTGCAAGTGAGAATTGCTTTTTCTACTTTTTCGGGGTAAAGGTTGAGAAATAAAGTAGCAACCGATGCTCCTGTGGAGTGAGCGTTGAGAAAGACGCGGCTTAAATTCAGAGCTTCTAATAATTCGGCTAAGTCGCGGGCGTAGGTTTCGAGTTCGTAGCTAGACTCTGGTGGTGATGGCGGTAAGGGCGATCGACCAAAACCTCTCATATCGTACAGCAAACAATCAAAATCATCAGCAATAGCGCGGGCTGTGCTTTCCCAGTAGCGGGCTGAGCCAGCCCAGCCGTGAAGGAATACCATAACTGGTTTGCCACTGGGTTGGGCGCTGTTGTCTGCTGTTATCCACTCGAAATAATGTTCTACACCGCGAACTGAAAGGAAAGCCATGATTTAGATTTTGGATTTTAGATTTCAGATTTTAGATTGTAGCTCGCGATCGTTAACTAAATACCCATATCAAAAAAATCTGCCTCCATCCGCGTCAATCTGCCCACATCTGCGGTCAAAAATCCGCATAAATCTCAAGCGGCGGAAGCTGCGATCCAAAATAAACCATCCACCAAAAGCGTGCTCAAAACTGCTCCGCTGAAAGCCCGCCAGTGCAATTGCTTGTCGCGCAAACTCAGCAAACCGACTGTTAGCAACACAGTAATTAAAACTAAAGCCCAACCAATACCCCAAGGAGTGTCAATTTGCCCGATCGCACTTTGGAAAATCGGCATCGCAAATTCCGGTTCCGCGTGCATGACTTTGCGCCAGTAGGGCATCAAACCAGTTAAATAAAAATATAAGTCAGTAATGGCTGTACCAAATAACGAACCCAAGTAAAAATATGCGCCAACTTTTCCCCAAGATTTGTTCAAGCACCAAATAGCAAACGGCAAACCAATTGCTTCTATAGGTAAGTGCAGAATTGGTTCCCATCTAAACCAGCCCCAATAGATGGAACCTGCCAGCCAACATCCGGCAAATCCTAATAATAAATCTCCCCAAACTTGAGTTTTAGGGCGGAAAATTAGAATTAAACTGAGGACGAACCAGGGAATAGTTGAGAGCAAGCTGATGGTTGGATACAACCTAACTAATGGTGCTTGCACGAAGACGGGAATTGAGACTAAGAATGCTGAGGCGCTAAATATTAGCCATTGTTTGATGCTGTTGGTTTTGTCAGAAGTGACAGAATTGTCTAGGCGGGAAACGGTAGCAATAGGTGCGATCGTAGATGATGCTAAATCTAAATTAAACAACTGACTGGACTCCGTAATGTTTCAATAGGTGGACTAAAAATTCTGCTGCTGTTGTCGGTGCGACTGTCTCAATGCCCGCAGTTGGGCTGACGTGCCAGCCTGTTGCCGTTTGGGGCTGGCCCCACAAATCTAAATGGGCGATCGCTGGATCGGCATAAAAACTCTCTCCACCGCTGCCGAGAATAGCCGAACTCCAGTGTGTAAAGCGATCGTGGCTGAGCCGGTGGATCGGAAAATTGCCCCCCAGGGGTACTCCCCAACCGTCTAAAGCAATAAATGCCCCGACTTTGCCGCCGATTTGTTGCCACATCCACGCCGCCCCGATCGCCCCGACTACCCCAGCCGAAAAACTGACAAATACTAGACTTTCTCCTGCCAACTCTTGACTGCACAAAAAGTGAAATATGTCAATCGCTGAAAAAGCTGGATGTTTATGAGCGGGAAAAATCTTAACAGAGTGAAATGTCTGGGTATTTTGCCGGGGTTCTACGTTTCCCCAAACTTCCGAAAGTCCCTCTAGGAAACAATCAGTGAGTTTTGGGTCGTGGATTCCGGGGCAAATTACCAGTCTCATTGTGCTTCAATAAAATTAATCAAGAGCTTAACATAACTTTACTTTATTGTACACTATAACTAATTATATGCCATACGGGGGGATAGGATGTTAAGCTCATGATAGCACGAAGTTTGAAGAATATCCCCCCAAAATAAACACTGGGAACGCTCCAAACCTGCGGAATCGGAGGCAAGGCGAGAAACTCTTAAGAAAACATAAAACTTATCCCCCCTAACCCCATTTCCTGTCAGGCTTAGTGAAGTCTGATTCTAGTTCTAGCCACCCTACGAGTTTCGGGTCGGAACCAAAAAGCCGATTTAGGACTAATACTCATCAACCCGGTTTCTAGGATAAATTAAGAGGTTTAGCCCGGAAGTATCGGTGCAGAAACCGGGAATCAGCCCAGCGCGCAACTCGTGCGATCGCCAAAAATGTAAAATCTCAGATTTACCCTTCATTCTGTCTGCATCTCTTAGAATAAATAAAATTGAGGAATACAAAGTGGTTGCTTCTCCAGAAAAAATCGAGTTCAAAACATCTGCTGCACCTGCAAGTAACGATCGCGTTGCAGTCTTGCTGATGGGTTACGGCGAAGTCGAAAGCTACGACGATTTTGCCAACTACAACGAACAAGCTTTAAATTTACTGACTGCAAAGTTTGCGCCGGTACCGAATTGGATTTATCCGCCGCTAGCAAAGATTCTGGCAATTTTTGACTTGCACGAATGGAGTCACCAACACGGTCAATTCGTGTCGCCGCACAATGCAATTTTTGAACAGCAGCGCGCCGGGATTGAACAGAATTTGCAGGAAAAATGGGGTGATAAAGTAAAAGTGTTCAAAGCTTTTAACTTTTGCGCGCCGTTTTTGCCGGAACAAGTAATCCCGCAAATTAAAGCACAAGGATTTGACAAAATTCTGATTTATCCGCTGTTGGTTGTTGATTCTGTTTTCACCAGCGGGATTGCTGTGGAACAGGTAAACAATGCTTTAGCACAAACCTTTGATGGTAAAGAACATTGGGTAACAGGACAGCGCTACATTCCTTCTTTTTACGATGAACCGGCTTATATCCAGCTAATGGCGGATTTGGTTGAAGAAGAAATTAAGAACGATTTAGCAGTAGCGCATTTGCCTTCTCAGATTGGAATCGTGCTGATGAATCACGGTTGTCCGCACAAGGCGAAGGGCTTCACTTCGGGAATTGTGGAAAGTCAAGCTTTGTACGATCGCGTGCGGGAACGTTTGATGTATCGCTATCCTTTGATTTCGGTGGGCTGGCTGAACCACGATACACCGCTGATTGAATGGACACAGCCGGATGCGACGTTGGCTGCGAAGAATTTGATCGATTTGGGTGCAACTGCGATCGTATTTATGCCGATCGGATTTGCGACAGAAAATCACGAAACTTTGTTAGATGTTGACCACATTATTGAGGGTTTGCAGAAACAGCGTCAAGGAGTTACTTACCGCAAATTACCTTGTGTAAATGACCATCCTGAGTTCCTGAAAATGGCGGCTGAGTGGGCTAATCCTCAAATTGAAGCGTTGTTGAGTGAAAGTGCGATCGCGGTTAATCCGAATTTGGTTGTCCGCGATCATGTGCACTCTCATGAAGCGCACGGGCATTCTCATGGCGAGCATTCTCATGGGGATCATGGACATTCTCACGGCGGGCACGGACACAACCACTAATAGTAGTTGCGCCTGAGAGTTCAGAAACCGGGTTTTTTGCGAAGATACTGCGTTGAAACGGCAGATTTAGTAAAAAACCCGGTTTCTTTTGTTGGGGTGCGTAGGTCGAAATTTGGGTGAAAAGGGCGATCGGTCTTTGGTTGTTTGAGAGAAAGGGCGATTTGCTTTTTTATCAGACTTTCTGCGCTTGTCAAACATCCGCTGAGTCGCTACACTGTAGATACTCTGTATATACATTCTCTTAGAAAGGGTAAATTCCTGAGAGTGATATCACTAGCTAGAGGTTCAGGCTATGGTTGCGACGATCGCAAAGTGGGGAAACAGTCTTGCTATTCGGATTCCACAAAATTTAGCTAAAGAGATTAATTTGGCTGAGGGTTCTGAAGTAAAGCTTGTCTTGATAGATGGCAAACTGACGATCGAACCTATAACTCGTCGGCGGTATTCGCTTGATGAACTAATCGAGGCAATAACGCCAGAGAATGTTCATACTGAGATTGATACTGGAGTTGCCGTAGGGAACGAAATTTGGTGACACAATCAAATCTCTACATTAGATATCATCAGCTAATTGCCCTTACTTGTTGCTTCGATTAAGATTATCTAAATTAAACAAAGTTTCTGTATACTCTCGCGGGAAAGCCTCAAGAGTTATAACTGTTAAAGCATTTTCATAACACTTTTTCGCCAGTTCGATATTCTTTGCTTTCTTTCCCCTGATTCTGTTATGGTACGCAGTTGCCAGATTATTTTGCATCGTTGCCCATTTTTCGGGAAAAGCATCACGGGTGAGGACGGATAATGCAGTAGTGTAAGATGCGATCGCCTGTTCCAGATTTTCGGCCCGCGAACCGTAGATTCTCTTACTGTAGGCAATAGCTAGGTTATTTTGAGTCATTGCCCATTGTTCGGGAAAAGCTGTGCGGGTGCGAACTTGTAAAGCTGCTTCATAACAGGCGATCGCCAGTTCCAGATTATCCGCCCGCGAATCGTAGATTCTGTTACTGTAGGCTTCTCCCAGATTATTTTGCGTCGTTGCCCAATCTTCGGGAAAAGCTGTGCGGGTGCAAACTTGTAAAGCTGCTTCATAACAGGCAATGGCCAGTTCCAGATTATCCGCCCGCGAACCGTAGATTCTGTTACTGTAGGCAATAGCTAGGTTATTTGGAGTCGTTGCCCAATCTTCGGGAAAAGCTGTGCGGATGCGAACTTGTAAAGCTGCTTCATAACAGGCAATCGCCAGTTCCAGATTGTCCGCCCGCGAACCGTAGATTCTGTTACTGTAGGCTTCTCCCAGATTATTTTGCATCGTTACGCAATATTTGGGAAAGGCTTTGCGGGTGCAAACTTGTAAAGCTGCTTCATAACAGGCGATCGCCAGTTCCAGATTATCCGCCCGCGAACCGTAGATTCTGTTACTGTAGGCAATTCCCAGATTATTTTGCGTCGTGGCCCAATATTCGGGAAAGGCTTCGCGGGTGTAGACGGTTAATGCAGCCTCATAAAATGCGATCGCCATTTCGATATTCTTTGCTTTCTCTCCCATGATTCTGTTAGAGTAGGCAATTCCCAGATTATTTTGCGTCGTTGCCCATTTTTCGGGAAAGGCTTTGCGGGTGTAGACGGTTAATGCAGCAGTGTAAGATGCGATCGCCTCTTCCAGATTTTTGGCCTGGGAACCGTTTATCCTGTCACTGTAGGCAGCAGCTAGGTTATTTTGAGTCATTGCCCAATCTTCAGGGAAATCCTCAAGGGTATAAACTCTTAAAGCAGCCTCATAAAAGCCGATCGCCCTTTCTAAATTATCACCCCTGTCTCCCTTGATTCTGTTAGAGTAAGCATTTCCCAAATTATTGTGAGTCGTTGCCCATTTTTCGGGAAAAGCTCTGCGGGTGTAAACTTGTAAAGCTGCTTCATAACAGGCGATCGCCCGTTCCAGATTATCAGCCCTCTCTCCCCTGATTCTGTTAGAGTAGGCAATTCCCAGATTATTTTGCGTCGTTGCCCATTTTTCGGGAAAGGCTTTGCGGGTGTAGACGGATAATGCCGCAGTGTAAGATGCGATCGCCAGTTCCAAATTATCCGCACGATCGCCTAGAGGATATTGTTGGTAAAAATTCCCCAGTCGCCACAAAGCAGCCGCCTCTCGTAGGCTATCTTTCAAACTCCTAGCAATTTCTAAAGACTGCTGATATAGATTCAATACCCGTTCCCACAATCCTAAGTCACGGTAAATATCACCTAACTCTAACAAAGTGTCAGACTCCGCCTGGGGTAAGTTCAATTTTCTTTGCAAAGCAAGTGACTTGTCAAAGAAATGAATTGCCCGATCTATCTCCTGTGAATAATCCTCTGGTTGGCGCGTGTTTACCAGGCTTGCATAAGCATTAGCAACTCGATTGTATAGCGTTGCTAATGCAGGAGTTTCCATCGCTTGTTGTTCCAGATTTTCTACCTGATCTAACAGTTCATCTAGCGGTAAAGTCTCTCTTCTCTCAGGCTCAATCAGCAGAGAAAATTCCCCATTCCTGTTAACTACACTCGTTGCTTCCACCGCAGGCGACACAAATCGAAATACGCCACTCCGCCAACTCCAAAAATCGGGCGCTTCCCGACTCAAGCGACTCAGAATATTTGGTGTTACCCAAAGTACGATCGGATAAAGAAATTCCCGTAATCCCTCCCGCGTCCATTGCAAATAGCCGAAAAAACGGCTTAACTCCGACCGATGATCAGAGTCAGCTTGTGACACAAACTCCATCAAAGCCTCCGTTCCCGTTACAGTAATTGTGGCTGATAGGTGGGGTTCTTTTAACTCTGGGCAATCCTTAACCAGTTGCTCCAACGCAGCTCTTAGACTCGGTTCTTTTTGATTCAACACCACTCGATAACAGGAGATATTAGGAGCAAGTTCCGCCTCGTAACGATTGATAATCTGAGTTTGAAAATCTCCCGGTTTACAAGAAGCAATCAACAATGACAATACACCTTTACTTGCTTCAATTAAAGAGACAAGGCCATCGTAACTATCCTCATTGATCGATAGAACGTCCACGATCTCACTGTCAAGCATTTACCCCTCCGCTCCAATTAATCCACGCCGCTGCAATATTTCCTGAACCACTGGATGAACTCCAAACCACAAATCGTCATTGCGATATTCTAGGATGTAGAGTGTGTGCAATAAATCTAAGAAATCCTGATCTATTCCATCTTTGGGTAAATAATTTTGGTATACATCAACTAGAATTTGATAGCGGTTTTGTCCAAGAGGTTCTGTTAAATTAATCCGATAGTCTTTAATAGCATTTTGCAAAATCTCAGACGTAATTTTCAAATCTTGGTTGTCTGGTGTGCGACGTAACTGCTTCAAACATAACCCACAACACAGACTAGCCAAACGAATAAATTCTCGCAATGCACCACCACTTTTTACGATCATCATCTGAGTTGCTTCCGGTGCAATCAACTCCTTGGGGATTCGCTTATAAAGAATTTTCTCAAATACTTTTACAGCTTCTGCGACAGGAGAGGCATTGGGAACTCTATCTCCTCCGCGGGGAAACAACTTTGTCGCCCACATCGATTGAATCTTATTATTCGTAGCATTCTGAATAATTCCTCGCAATGACATATCTCGTGTGGCTGCCATTGGAATTGTATAAATAATCCGAAATTGAGGCTGAAACAACGCACTAATATTATTTCGATAAACGCGATCGACAATCTCTAGATCGAGTTTATCAAGATCATCAATCACGACCAAAACTTCTTTTCCGCACGCCGCTTGAATCGCACTAGCGATATCGTTGATGCGATCGATCAAGTCTGAAATCCGTCTCGAAAACTCAGTCGTAATTTCCTCACGAATCACAGAGTTTGCCTTCAACGTCGCTTTCAATTTGGCAAAAAATTTCACAAACAAAGCATTGACACCAGCTTCTCCACTCGTTTCTAGCTCAATGGTAGAATCAACTGAACTTCCCTCAGTTCGTGTATGCTTACTAAACCACTGATAAAAAGCTTTTTTTGTTTTAGAACCGATTTTAATCTGGCGTTCTTCTGCTGCTTCCATCAGCTTTACTGCCATAGCAAACAAAATGTTAACATGATTCACATCTGACATTTCAATCAGGTCAGAAATTGAAAAGAACACTACAAAGTAGCGATTCTGCGTGTCCCGGCAAAATTGACCCAGCAATGTCGATTTGCCTGACCCACGATGCCCTGTAAAAATAATTTTGTTATTGTCTGGTGAGCAATCTTCAACCAAATGCTCCAATTCTTCTAAAATCTCAGTGCCATATTCCACATGAAATTTATTCAGTTGCTCTACTGTAACTAAAGGAAGTAACTGAAGATTCTGGAAGGCTGTTTGGAAGGATGCTAGGCGCTGGTTAGTCATAGGGAATATATATATGCACTCCGACTCTTAGTTTAGCACAATGCCCTATAATCTCACCCCTCTACTGCTAATTCTGCCCTTGGAGGTAAGTCCCACTTGAGTTGATCAGCAATATTTTAGCTGCATCCCTTCATACTTCTTGTAAAATGCGACTATTCAAACGCTCGTATTCATCCTCTAAAAGCCACATTTTAGCAGATTCGTAATCGTCACTGGTAAAAATAACTTTATAGTTTTGTGCTGGGTTATGGATGCAAAATTTCCCAGATTTTTCCTTAACTAACATCAGAATATAAGGAGGAGATATCAGAGTATCGGCCCAGATTTCCGCAAACTCCCACTCAGTTTCAGATTTTTGGGCTCTGGGGAAATGTTTGTCACTGAAACTGGTTCTGGTTTCTAGAGTAAGTTCACGGTCAATTCCACTCATCTTGATTTGTTATGACTGGCAATTAAATTGTAGCATAAATTCCGGGCGAGTAATTTCACCGACCATCGTAGATGAGCTAATCTCGTTTTCTGGTATAGACATCACTAAAAATCCCTCTCTCTTATTTTCCCATTTCAAGTTATTTTTAATCTGACAAATACACTCATTAACATTCTGTTGGTATGTAATATCTATTCGATCGCAGTGCCATTCAAATATTACAATCCACTGAGGTTGCTCAGTCAGCATCAACTTGATAAAATCATCAAAACTTTTACCTTCCCAATCTATCTCTGAGCCATTCACCTCAGATTCTAACAAGTCTAATCCTTTCCCTTGCACCGAAAAATTTAGCCATTCCATATTTCCATAGGCTGGAGGCAAAAGCTTAATTATATGGGGCGGGATTTCTCGCTCTACTAATTTTATATGTTTGCCCCAACGGTAATATTTTTCACCTTGAGGATATTCTACATCACCCCAAGTAAAAGTTTCCTGATAGCATTCTAAATACTCAAGAGTCTGTCTTGTAGAAAGCAATATTTCAAAACAGGCATCCATAATTTCTCCTTTAGTTAATCAACATCTCTGGGATACCACCAAAATTTTGGCAATCCACATTCCCATCTTTTTTGCTCCCAATTGTAGCGAAATTCGTGGATATGGGGGTTGGGATGATCGAATGGGCGATCGTGATCCGTCCAATCCACTCTACCCCAAGGCACATCATAGCCATTAGCTTTCTGCCAAGTTGACGAAGGAAAGGTTGCTGACTGGCGGTAACAAATACGATCGCTTCCATCTCTTCTTCCAAGTGTTGTATGGGGTTGTCCTTCTGCGAGTGGATCTGGTAAGGGGATATCTTCTCCGTGTATTGTTTGTTGTGTCAGAGATAATGCTGGTATGTAATACTCGTTGTTGCTGGACAGAATCTTATCCTTTTATTTATTGATTGTAACACAATCAAATGAGGGCATCAAACAATCTCCCTGGGAAAGTTCCCCCACATTTCTTGTCTGGCTTGGGCAATGTCTTCTTCCGTAATATCTACTTTCAAGTCAGCACACAAGCCTTTGGCACTCTTGAGCGGTCGTTTAACAAGACTTTTTTGCTGAAGAAATTCTGCAAAATCTAAAACTTCTTGCTGCCTCTCCGGTGGCAATGCCCGCAACTTATCTAAAACTGCTTGCTCTAAATTCATGATTTATTTTACTTCGTAATTTATCCTAAATTATCTTCACATCTTTACGTATTAAATCTGAAAAACATTTGCTCCATTATACTTCTTGCAAAATCCGACTATTCAAACGCTCGTATTCCTCCTCTAAGAGCCACATTTTAGCAGATTCGTAATTGTCACTGGCAAAGATAACTTTATAATTTTGTGCTGGGTTATGGATGAAAATTTTTCCTGATTTTTCCTTAACTAACATCAGGATATAAGGAGGAGATATCAGAGTATCAGCCCAGATTTCCGCAAACTCCCACTCAGTCTCTTGCTGTGATTCTTGACTGACTTTAGTAGCTTGTACGGGGTCTTGTGCGAGGTATGACATGATATTTACCTGTGGTTTTTTTGATTTTTATTTCACCATATTCTAGTTGTATCCGAGTACCGTCTGCTTTTAGTATATAACCAATTGGTTCTGAAAAGTACAATCCATAACGTTGATAATTGTCTTCTGGATCGTCCGCTGCTGTGCGTTCCCCTGTACTCTTGATTTCTGCGGTGACTCTTTCTATTGTTTCCATATCATTAAAGAGATGGACAATTTCTTCGCTTTCTGTTTTTTGAGTTCGGGGGAGATGTTGATCAATGAGACTGGTTCTGGTTTAGAGAATAAGTTCACGGTTAATTCCACTCACATTGATTTGTTATGACTGGTAATTATATTGTAGCCTAAATTCATGGCGTCATGATTTCGCTAGCGATCGCAGATATGACCGTCTCATTTTCTGGGATAAATATCACAATAAATCCCTCTGTCTTATTTATTGTTTAATTTGAAGTTATTTAAATTCCATAAATGACTTATTAATATTTTATTGAGTTATAGTATTTATGCCATAAGGGCGCGACTCATATATCACAGTATGCTGACATTTATGGAACGACGTACCTCTTGACTGATAACTTTTATGGAAGTCAACCCTATTTACCACTGAGACAGAAGTCTATCCATTTAATCCCGCAATAATATTGACGCTCATGGCTAGAATAGCGGTGTTAAAAAAGAACGACAGCACGCTGTGAACAAGCACGAGAAATCTCATTGAACGAGAAGTTGTCTGCACGTCTGCGACTTGGCAAGTCATCCCAATCCCAAAGGAGAAATATAAAAAATCTTTGTAGTCTGGTTCGTCGTCGCCGGGAAAATCCAAACCATTCGCCTGCGAGTAGCTTCCCTGCTGCTTGCTGCTGTTTCCGTAGTAGCTGTGCGCGTAGTGCATGGTGAAGATAGTGTGTACCTGCATCCAGGAGCCAACAATGGTCAGCACGGAAAGCCCTAAGTGCAGTAATAGCAAATTTGGGGGCAGGCCTTTGGTATCCCGCAGCAGGAAGAAGATGGCTAAAAAGCTGGCAAAAGCTGCTCCTGTAATCGTGCTTAAGATTGCCAAGCGGCCGGCGTCCAACTGCTGAGCGTTGTGGCGCATCAGTTCGGGAGTGCCTTTGAGCATGAGTATCCAAGTCAAAATCAGGAAATTGACGGCGCCCGCGTTCCAAATGCACAGTGTGCGAGTCAGGGGGAGATAGTCGCGCGGTAGGAAAAGAGCTACTGCAATAGCGAACAGAACAGATACAAAGAGCCGGTGCCGGAGGCTCCATACCCAGTGCATTTGAGATTTTTGGGAGGAAATATTTCTCACAGCTATCTAGCCTAATTGAGGCACATTCAGGGTTAGAAATGGGAACTACTGCTATCTTGCCAGGAAATTCTGCACAATAATCAATTGGTAACAGGGAACACAGGCAGGATTTTTCATGCCTTTTGACAGATCGATCGACCTCAACGTTCTAGGTACAGTGGGACAAAAGATAAATTGTGGTTTAACACTATGGCATCCTCCCAACCCCTCCAAGGGGCTTGCAATTAAATATAACCCCAGTTATACTAAAAGGGTTAGGAAACAAAAAATCTGACATCAGCAGTTGTGACTTGTGTGATTGAGATGGTAAAAATGATCTTGAGTGAACCAGTTAAATTGA
>NZ_JAAFKD010000051.1 GCF_013299165.1 Microcoleus sp. bin38.metabat.b11b12b14.051 | reverse complement strand
CTGTGATTCAGACTTGTAGATTTCAAGGTAACAGCGCAATGGCTTTTTTCCGTGAGGCTATATCTGCCCATTCTTGTAACTTTTTCATGCCTTCTTTGATTCCCCAATTTTAGACCTGAATCCTTACGACAATCCTAGCCCACAGTTCAAATTCAAGAAGCAAGATAAAATCGGCTTCGGGATTTACATTGACAGCGCCCTGGACTCCGAACAGGATGCCGATAAGCTAGCAGAATACAAGCGCCAGCGAGAAATAGAAAAAGCCCTGCGTCTAGAAAAACAGAAAGCCAGGCTAGAGAAATCGCTCTCTGTCACAGACCGCGACAAAGAAATCAGAGCAATATTGCAGCAGTTAACCCTCAAAACTAAGGACAGAGAGGATTTGAGGCGACGTGGGCTATCAGATAAACAGATAACCGAGGGGATGTTCCGCAGCGTCGCACCTTACGGAAAACTGAGTAAAGCTATCAGCATCAACCTTGCCGGAGTATCTGCCGAAAGTCGCGGCAAATCGCTCACGAACCAAGAATCAGGGTACATTTGCCCGGCTTGGGATTCTGCGGGGCTGATAGTTGGCTGGCAACTTCGATTAAGCAATGCCGGTGATAGCGGCAAATACAAGTGGCCGACTAGCAGATGGAGGAAGCAGCCAAACGGCCCCACCTCTCACCTGCAAAATGGAGAGATGCCGATTACGGTGTGCCGACCGATAGTGCCAGATTCAAGCTTTAATTCGATCGGCCTGGCTGAAGGAATTTTAAAGCCGTGGATTGCGGCCCAATTAAGTGGCCAATTTTTTATCGGTGCTGCCGGGGGGAACTTTGCCAGCAGCCCTCAAATTTTCAAAGCAGAACTCGATAAACTCTCAGCAGAATTGAAAACTAAACTGGTTTTGCTGTATCCAGACGCAGCCACAACCAACAACGAGCATTTAATGCGCTCTCATGCGAAAACCTACAAACTACTGAAGCAATGGGGATACAATCTCCAAATTGCTTGGTGGGGACAGATTGAGAAATCTGATATTAGCGGCATTGACGATTTGTTGGCGACGGGGGAAGCCGAGAAAATTACCTATTTATTCTGGGAAGATTTCGAGGCGATCGCAGATAGCAGAGCCGCTCAATCCTTGAAGATGCTGGATGGGATTATTGGCCGCAAAGCCAAACGAACAGTTAGCAAAAAAGTTACTAGCATACCACTAGACAAAGGTGTTAGTAATCCTATCGATTACTTTGCAGGCGAACGCATAGCAACTTGGAAAAGTAGCGCCACTAACCACAAATTCATTATTGATTCTAGTAGCACCGGCACTGGAAAATCTTATGATTCTGGCCTCTGTGAGCCAGCCGATTTTGATGCCTATCGCATCATCTATATCAGCAATGATCACAGAAACGCAAGCACGCCCTCACTCAGAAACTGGAGTGATCTAGAGGCCCGCCACAAGGGGCTTACCATTGATAATTTAGGTAACTGGAGACGGGCTAAACTTGACGATCGCATTGAAGTTACAGCGAGCTGCGATCGCACAGATTTGAGCGCAGTATTACGCGAAAAAAACATTTCCGGCAGTGACACCGCTGGCTTGATGTGTCCGACGTGCCCTCAGTTTGAGGGTTGTCGTGCTGGTGTGAAATTTGGCTTTTTAAATGCCAGAGCCGAAACTCTAAAAAGTGAGAGATTGCGATCGCATCCTGATAGCCTTCCCCCGATCGACTCATTTCAGTATGCCGCTGAGGACAAAAGCAAAGGCACAATCTTAATCTGGGAAGAGTGGAGCGAGAGCCTCAAATATCAGAAAGAAATTACGGTTACAGATGACGATGTGGCTCATATAACCTCCATGCTGCTTTCAGGGGATGCTGAAGGTTTCGGACTCACTGAGTTACTAATTAAACTCTGGGAATTACTGGCCGGGAAGCATGACTTAGGCCGCTGGGGATTAGCACACACCAATCTACTCGAAAGCCTGACCCCACTTTTAAACGGGGAAATTAATTTTCAGGCGATCGCAGAGACAACCAATCCAAATGAGAAAGTTCAGGCAATTCTGCACGGTCTGAGCGAGCACGGTGTTTCGCTCCAGGACTTGCCATCCAACCTGAGAAAAAGTCTCGCGGCCTCTGATTCACAGCTAGCTGACAAAGCTCAAGAAATTGCCAAGCAATGGCTACTACCTTTCTTGCAGGTGCTGATGGGCGATCAGCCTGGATATCTAAATTTGAATCGGGGAGTGCTTTCGATCACACTTGCCGATAAGCGACTAATCGAGATTGCCCATGCGGCCAAAGCAAATATTTTCCTTGATGCGACGGGTACTCCTCAAAAATTAGCCGCAATGCTAGGACTTGAGACTGATGACATTTTGCACATCAGACAAAAACAAGCGGCATCCAAGAAAGCGAAGATTCAAATCAAACAGGTAATTGACCACGGCCGACTCGGAATATGCCGGGGCAAAGAGCAAGCTCGGGCGATCGAGGCAATAGTGGCATCAATTAGACAAAGCGACCCAACAGTGGCAGTGATTGACTTTAAAAAATTTACCGCCGGGGAAGCGCTGAACCTAAAATGGTTCAGCGAGTCGCGCGGGTCGAATATCGCCGAAAAATCTAATACTCTAATCCTAGTCGGGGCCCCGTGCCGACCAATCAGCACGCTGGCTGCTGAATTTACTCTGCTTTACGGGCGATCGCCGAACCTGACGAGTGAGGAAATGCCTCGGCAAATGCTGCTGAATAAGCCAGTGCCAAAAGGTGAATCAGGCATCGTTACTTCTCGCGAATCTGTGGATGAAGATTTTCGCGACTACATATATAAAGATGTATTAGCCAACATTCATCAAGGAATGGGCCGATTACGAGCAAATCGGCGTGGTAGCGAGAACCTGACAATCTACTTCATCAGCAATTTTGTGCTCGACCTACCAGTGGAGCTTGTGAGAGCAGTTGACATTTCAATTGAGGCCGCTACACCCATCCAGAAGCTCGAATTGGCGATCGCCCGGTTCGCCCAAGAAGCGAGGGGCAGGAACTGGAAACTGACTTTGAGTGCGATCGCAGATTACTGCAAAATCAGCAAGCAAAGGATGAGCCAACTAATTCGAGAGCTTGGCTATGCCACGGTGGATGAATTCAAAAAAAGTCTAGTTGCGCTAGTAAGTTCTACTAGCGCAACTAGACAAAATTCCAAGAAATACATTCCGCTGTCGGCAGAAAAAGAAATTGAATTGTGGGCGGCTCAAATTGGGATATTACCCAAATCCGTAATTTTTGCCCTTTTAGAGGGCATCGGAGAGCATTTTGAGGTGCAGTTGAGGTGCAAGCTTCCTGCGTGGGGGGAGTTGAGGGAGTTAACCCAAAGCCGATGGCGGGATTTGAACCCGCGACCGACCGATTACGAATCGGTTACTCTACCACTGAGCTACATCGGCAAGACGATTATGAAGAATAGCACAAATTAAACAAAAAAGCAATGAGCTGTAGAATTTCAGGAAAAACTCCACAACTCAAAACTCAGACTTAGTTAAACAGCAAGTTCTCCGTCTGGTGAGCCATTTCGGGCGCCGGAATAAACTAAACCCCGCTGCATATCCAGCGTCAGCATCGTGCCGTCCCGAATTACCCCCATGGCATTCTCTACGCCCACCATCACCGGCACGCCCAAACGCAAACCGATAATCGCGGCGTGAGAAGTCAAACTTTCCTCTTCCGTCACCACACCGGCTGCTTTGCGAATCATCTCCACAAACTCGGCGCTGGTGCGTTCCACTACCAAAATGTCTCCCGAGTGGAAATTCGCTACATCCGCAGCAGTGCGAGCAACCCTCGCCATGCCACTTACTGATCCCAAGCCGACACCGGTGCCTTTGCCTAACACTGCTGTCACTACTTCAATTTTGATCAAATCGGTCGATCCGGCAACGCCTTGTTGAGTACCGGCAGTCATGACTACTAAATCTCCGTCGCACAATAACTCTTTTTCTTGGGCGACGTTGATTGCAGATTGAAATGTCTGACCTGTGGAGGGCAAATCTAGGACTAGCAAGGGTTTGACTCCCCAGACTAATTGCAGTTGTCGGGCTACGTCTACGTGGGGAGTAACGGCCAAAATTGGTGTTTTGGGTCGGAATTTGGAGACGTTGCGGGCTGTGGCGCCGGTTTTGGTCAGCGTCATGATGGCGGCCGCGTTTAACTGTTCGGAGATTTGGCTGACTGCTTGGCTGATGCCGTTGGTGATCGATCGACCGACATCTTCTACATTTCTAATATTGCCCCTAATTCCTTCCCTCTCGATGCGGACGGCAATTCTCGCCATCGTCGCCACCGCTTCGACTGCAAAGTTGCCCACAGCCGTTTCATTCGAGAGCATTACCGCATCAGTTCCGTCGAGAATGGCGTTAGCCACGTCGGAAATCTCGGCGCGGGTAGGACGGGGATTGTTGACCATGCTGTCGAGCATCTGGGTAGCGGTAATCACCGGAATCCCCATGCGGTTGGAAGTCGCAATCAAGCGCTTTTGCAAAATCGGCACGTCTTCGGCGGGCAGTTCCACGCCCAAATCGCCGCGGGCGACCATCACGCCGTTGCAAAGGGCGAGAATTTCTTCCATTTGTTCGATCGCCTCGTGCTTTTCGATCTTAGCAATCACCGGTACTTGCTTGCCCGCACTGGCAATCAGTTCTTTAATTTCGAGCATATCCTGGGGATTCCGCACAAAGCTCAGAGCCACCCAATCCACGCCTTGGTCGAGGCCGAACATTAAATCTTTGCGGTCTTTATCCGTGAGCGCCTTAATTGACAGGTATACTCCCGGAAAATTTACGCCTTTGTTGTTGGAAAGCGGCCCGCCGACGACCACGCGGCAGTAAAGTTCTCCCGCGCCGCGGTCTACTTTTTCGACGCGCATTTCCACTTTTCCGTCATCCAGCAGAATCGTGGCTCCCTCTGGGACTTCCGCAGCTAGGGTTTCGTAGGTGACGGAGGAAATGAGCTCTGTGCCAACAACCGGGCGGCTGGTCAAAATGAAAGGATCGCCGTTTTTGACAACTATAGAGCCTGTTTCAAAGCGCCCTAAACGAATTTTCGGGCCCTGGAGGTCTTGGAGGATGGCAACCGGTTGGTTGAGTTCAAAGGACGTTTGGCGGATTAAGCGAATGCTGCGCTGGTGGTCATCTTCTGTTCCGTGGGAAAAGTTGAGTCGCAAAGTTGTGGCACCAGCTTCTATGAGGTTGCGCAGCACTTCTGGGTCGGATGTGGCAGGGCCAATCGTGGCTACAATTTTAGTTCGGCGTAGGGCTTTTGGCGGTTGCATGAATTGAGATGGGGTGGCTGGAGGATTTCTTGTTTAAATTTCGGCTAACGTTTCATCTTTCACTACAAGCAATGACGCTAGTCTGAAGTCGTGACATCCTCCCGACGCTCACCCTCGATCGGGTATAGCGCGGGCTTCCCAAGATCGCTCTTGAGTTTTCCTGCTTCACGGGGGTTCCCAGGCAACCTTCCTCCACAGGCAGTATCACCGTCTGTCCAACGGCTACAAGACCTCGTTGCTCTATGACTTGAGCCGCAGCAACATCTCGGTTTGTTGTATATCCACATTCACTGCAATGATGTACCCGTTCGCTGAGTTCCTTTTTGCCAGTATGGGCTCCACACTGAGGGCAGGTTTGACTTGTGCCATGAGGGTCAACTTTGGCGAAGTAGACACCACGCTTCCAGGATACCCACTTGAGGATTTCCAAAAAGCTGCCCCATGCAGCATCCAAACAATGCTTTGCCAGCATTCCACGACTGGTCATCTTGAGGTTCAAGTCCTCAGCGAAAATCATCTCGGCAATGTCACAAAGTTTGTGAGCCGTCAGTACGTGAAACTCACGTCTAATGTTGTAAATATGTTCGTGCAGTGAGCGAATCTTGGCTTGAATTTTACGGTAGTTGGCAGAACCCTTTGTCTTGTTTTTCAATTTGCGTTGCAGCCATGTAAGCTCGCTTTGCAAATCCACGAAAAAGCGAGGGCGTTCTATCAATTGACCAGTCGATATAGCCAAGAACTTTTCCAGACCCAAATCAATCCCGATGGGTTCGCCATGTGGCATTGGTTCGGGAACATAAATATCAGCTTGCAGAATCAATTGGGCATACCAACCCGATGCCTTGAACACAACTCGAACTTGCTTGACCTCAAACCCATCTGGGATTGGTCGATGCAGGTTGATGGGCATTGCTCCAACTTTCGGCAGCTTGATTTCAAACCCGTTAACCGGATTCGATTTGAACTGCGGAAACACAAAGGAGCGATACTGACCAAACTTCTTGAACCGAGGGAATCCAAACCCTCTCTCTTGCATGAATTTGAAGGACTTATCCAGTCGTTTCAGGGCATCTTGCAAAACTTGAGAATGAACTGCCTTCAGTTCTCGAATCACCTCTTTTGCTTTGGTTAGTGCGTTTTGCTGTTTGTAGTAGTGGGGATACGGCGTGTCAGCAGGGATGATGTATTCCTGCCTGATACTGCAAGCATTGACCGAGCACTTACGCGAATTCATCCAGTCCTTGCGCTCTGCCAATGCGTAGTTATACACGTGGCGACATTGCTCCAACCAGTCAAGCATTTGGGCTTCCTGGTTAAGTTCTGGGTAGATTCGATAACTGTAAGTCAAGTTGAACATATCAATATTCTAAGAGATTTATACCTTCCGTTAGAACCGATAGATAGTGTGTCGATTTTCGTGGCATCGAGCCCTTGAATCGACGCTCTTGTGTCCATGTATCCCAACGCTCACCCTCGATCGGGTAGAGTGCCGGACTTATATCCCCCGAGCCCCGCATCAGTTAAAAATTTTGATAGCGGTCAAAACAGCAGGCATTGACCACTATATAGAATATCTGACTTTTTACCGATCGGTAATCTTTTCTTGGCGATCGGCTTTTTGATTAAATATTTCCGCTCCCAGGCTTGACATAAATACATATTTACCCATTTGTATGAGTTGGGCTGCTTTGCCTTTGGCTAATCGAGCATTGGGATCGTTTCACAGCAGCAATACTTTGCTTCTGGTGCCGATCGTAGTTTATGGCGATCGGACTCTGTTTTTTCACGAAACTTTACTATTGGGAGACTTGTATCTTATACTACGCAAGTGTGAAATATTAAGGAGTGTTAACAAAGATGTCGGAGGCAGGACGGCCGCTGACAGTGCCGAAAGAGTTTCTGAGTCCTCCGGGTGACTTGAATCCGACGCTGCTGTTGTTTTTGAGTGCATTAGCGATTATCGCGATTTCCTTTGTGGGTTACTGGTACGGAGAATGGCCGGATTGGTGTTGTTTTTCGCTGAACGTGCTGGCGTTGCACATGGCTGGAACCGTGATTCACGATGCGTCTCACAACGCGGCGCACCGCGATCGTACAATTAACGCTATTTTGGGACACGGTAGCGCGCTGATGTTGGGCTTTGCTTTCCCGGTATTTACGCGGGTACATATGCAGCATCACGCCCACGTTAATGACCCAGATAACGATCCAGACCATTACGTTTCTACTGGCGGGCCTCTGTGGTTAATTGCTGCGAGGTTTTTTTACCACGAGATTTTCTTCTTTAAGCGCAAACTGTGGCGGAAATACGAACTTTGGGAATGGTTTTTCAGCCGTTTGTTTGTGATCGGAGTGGTTTATATCTCAATTCAATACGACCATTTAGGTTATGTGCTGAACTTTTGGTTTTCTCCTGCTTTGGTAGTGGGATTAGCCTTGGGGTTATTTTTTGATTATTTGCCGCACCGTCCGTTTCACGAGCGCGATCGCTGGAAAAATGCCAGAGTATATCCTAGTCCAATTCTGAATATTTTAATTTTGGGACAGAACTATCATTTGATCCATCACTTGTGGCCTTCAATTCCTTGGTACAATTACAAGCCAGCCTACGAAGCTGTGAAGCCGCTGTTAGATGAAAAGGGTTCTCCTCAAAGTCTGGGAATATTGGAAGGTAAAAAGGACTTTTGGAGTTTTATATATGACATCTTTTTAGGGATTAGGCTGCATCACAAGAAAGCCACTGATTGACAAAAAATCCGGTTTCTTCGAGAAGCCGGTTTTTTTATGTTTTTTATCTAAGCCAATCCCCACCAGAAAAGGTAAGCTAAAATAAATATATCGGCTGGAGAAGCCTATTTCAAGTCAGCCGATCGCAACTGCCATGACCCAAATTACTCTCGACCGCCTCAAATTATTGACAAATTGCCAAAGCTTCTGCTTGATATTCTGTATCGTTTGCCATTTCTGAAAATTCGGCATATATCACTCGATCTGGCTTGAGACTTGCTAAATGTTGATGTTCGCTATTTTGATCGATTACCTCAGCACCGTAGGCAATACAAGCCAGAATATCATCTCGCTCTATACTTGGATACTGCTGAATAATTGATTCGATAGTTGCTCCGCTAGCTAGGCAATCTAAAATCAGGGAAACCCTGATGCGATGTCCCCGTATACTGGGCTTGCCAAAACATATATTCGGATCGGTCGAAATCCGAGATAATAGATTTGTTCTGTTCATAAAACATTCTCCTCTACTCCTCTACTAAGGAGGGCACA
The DNA here is from genome assembly GCF_013299165.1 of Microcoleus sp. bin38.metabat.b11b12b14.051. Classification (NCBI taxonomy): domain Bacteria; kingdom Bacillati; phylum Cyanobacteriota; class Cyanophyceae; order Oscillatoriales; family Microcoleaceae; genus Microcoleus; species Microcoleus sp. bin38.metabat.b11b12b14.051. The sequence goes on along the minus strand of NZ_JAAFKD010000051.1, from coordinate 14,215 downwards.
AAAGATTTGCCTCTTCTAATATCGTTTCCGGTTGGATCGGAATGATTTAACCGCAGAGAACACAGAGAACACAGAGAAAGGGAAGAGAGAGATATATACAGGACGATGTTAACGGATTTGATATAACTCAGTTAAAAATAAACCCACCAGCCATGGTGGGTTTACTCTTGAATGAATCAAAAAGTGATTTTATTATTTTTCCGCAGCAACCGCAACGGCTAAATTCCAATCGGGCCGCAAATTTTGAGCTCCGCGCAAATAAGGATGATAAATTTCGCGGTGTGCGGGCCAATTGACGTGAATTAAAAAGCGGATGCAGCGTTCTAAAGCACCCTTCACGTGCATTTGCTGCACGTCCAACAAAGGTACATTACACCACCGGGAGCGTTCGCGGGCGATCGCAGCCGGAAAGATAGCATCCAAATCGCGGGTAACAGAAAACGTAACACTAATTATTAATTCCGGATCTAAATTATTTCTTGTTTCTAATTCATCTAACAGTTCTCTCACCGCTTCTCGAATTGCTTCTACCGAATTATCGCTGGCAGTTGTTGCCCCGCGAATCGCCCGCACTTGCCAATCCACGCAAATATTCTCCATTTTTTATCAGTTGTCAGTTGCTAGTTGTCAGTTGTTAGTTATCAGTTGCTAGTTGTCAGTTGTTAATTGCAATTACCAATTACCAATTATCAATTACCACTGCCAACTGACTACTGCCAACTACCAACTGACTATTTAATCACGGGCGATACAGCCACAACGGTAAACCGCTAGTAGAAATCTCGAATTCCAGCAAATTTTTGTAAGCTGAAAGCCCGGATGTATCAAGACTACTCCCCAAGACGCGATTTAGGAAAGGTTTTTGTTTTTCTAGGGTGCAGCATTCAGTTTTTTCTGGGTCGAGGCCTGCGAGTTCGGCTGTCCATCGGCGAGCGTCCTCTTCTGTGCCGAGTCGATCGACCAAACCCAATTCTAAAGCTTGCTGGCCGGTAAAAACGCGACCGTCGGCAAATGTTTTGACCTTTTCAACGGTGAGTTTCCGGGCTTCGGCGACGGTTTCGACGAATTGCTGGTAGCTGCTGTCGATCAAATCTTGCAGAATTTGCTGTTCTGGTTCGGTCAATTGTCGATCGAATGCCAAGATATCTTTATAGGGCCCGGATTTAATCACCTGAAAAGAAACGCCGACTTTTTCCAACAACCCTTCTAGATTGTTACCCCGGATAATCACGCCAATGCTGCCGGTAATTGTACCAGGATTGGCAACGATATGGTGAGATCCCATGCCGATGTAAACTCCGCCAGAAGCTGAAATATTGCCGAAACTGGCGACTATTTTGATTTTTTCGCCCAAACGCTTCAGGGCGCTGTAAATTTCCTGGGAATCGCCGACGGTGCCGCCGGGGCTGTCTATCCGTAGCAGCAAAGCGGGAAATTTGCGTTCTTCAACGGTTTTGAGGGCTTCTAGCAGTCGTTTGCGGGTATCTCCGGCGATCGCGCCGGTGACTTCGATACGGGCGATTTGTTTGCGGTAGCGGGGCTTGAATGGCCAAATCATGGGCAGTTTACAGGCAATGTTACGATTTTTTGTAGCTAACTTATAGTGTGCCTTATCTGAAGGAAGAGGGAAGAAGGAAGAAGGAAGAAGGAAGAGGCGATTAAGGAAGAGGCGATGAGACTCAAGAAACCGGGTTTTTTAGCGATATTCACGATTTGAAGCAAATATCTGGGTTGAAAAACCCGGTTTCTGGCCACCCGATGAGACTGAAGAAACCGGGTTTTTTACGGATATTAAGGGTTTGAGGCAAATATCTGGGTTGAAAAACCCGGTTTCTGGCCACCCGATGAGACTGAAGAAACCGGGTTTTTTACGGATATTAAGGGTTTGAGGCAAATATCTGGGTGACAAAACCCGGTTTCTGGCAAAGGAGCTCGATCGCGCTTAACCCACCTTCGATATATAATTGGAAAAATTGCTTAACAAATCTACATCATTCCCGAGAGTGCCACTCTCATCAATTATTTGGAGCCCCCGCCATGCAGCTAAAACTCACCGATTCTAAACTACCCTTCGCCCCGCTGTTACTCATTGCGCCGTTTTTCCTGTGGGGAACCGCGATGGTAGCCATGAAAGGGGTGATGCCGCACACGACACCGCTGTTTGTAGCTGTCGTGCGTTTAGTACCTGCGGGCGTGTTGGTGTTGCTGGCGGCGGCATTGATGGGAAAACAGCAGCCGCAGGGTTGGAAGGCTTGGCTGTGGATTTCGCTGTTTGCGTTAGTTGACGGTACTTTGTTTCAAGGCTTTTTAGCCGAAGGTTTGGCGAGAACCGGTGCGGGTTTGGGTTCGGTGATGATTGATTCTCAACCGCTAGCAGTGGCGATTTTGTGTTTGTGGCTGTTTCAAGAAAAAATAGGTTTTTGGGGCTGGTTGGGCTTAGTAATTGGCGTTATCGGCATCAGTTTGATTGGGTTGCCGGATGGCTTTATTGTGGGGTTATTTCATCCTGAAAGCGCGCAGGTTTTTGCGGGTATCGAAAGTGTATTTCAGGGCGGAGAATGGTTGATGCTGTTGGCGGCTTTGTCGATGGCGGTGGGTACGGTTTTGGTGCGCTGGGTTTGTCGTTATGTTGACCCGATTGTGGCGACGGGCTGGCACATGATTTTGGGCGGTTTGCCGTTGTTGGCGATTTCGGCGGCTACTGAGTCTGGGCAGTTTGTGAATATCGATTTTTCGGGATGGATGGCTTTAGGTTATTCTACAGTGTTCGGAAGTGCGATCGCCTACGGTTTGTTCTTTTATTTTGCATCAAGCGGCAGTCTGACGAGTTTAAGTTCTCTGACATTTCTGACTCCGATTTTTGCTTTGCTGTTCGGCAATTTGTTGCTGGGTGAGGTATTGAATCCGCTGCAATCGATGGGAGTTGGGTTGACTTTGGTGAGTATTTATTTGATTAATCAGCGGGATACTTTGGCTGAGAAATTGGGGAAAGGGCGGAATGGTGCAGCGAATTCTGATGAAGAAGTGCAATTATTAGAATCTTCGGAGTTGAATACAGTTGAAGTTCCCGTACAAGTGCGGGCTGCGGAATTGGAATCGGAGGTTTAGGTATTTGGATATGGTTTATTTAACCTATCTGTAATTATCTTTGGGTTATTAGTGTTGAGAAATACTCGCTTTCCCGATAGTCCGACAGGGAATTAATTCCCTGTCTCATAGCTAAAGTCCTCTGAAGAGGACTGAAAAACGTATGATTTTTACTAGCGTTTCACGGACGCGGTGCATTCGTTATCGATGAAAGAAACTGTGTTAATTTTATTAGCAAAATTCAATAAATTCTGAGTCCTCTTCAGAGGACTTTAGCTTTGAGGCAGGGGTTTAAACCCCTGCCGGAATGTCGGACTGCGCGCGGATTCAAACCACTGCCAGACGGCGAATTAATGCTAAATCCCGCCTAATTCCTAACTCGCAGGTTCAGTATATTCGCAAAAAATATTCAGACTAATTTTGAGCAGATACAGAACAATAATAGTAGCAATACTAGGATCGATCGGGATTCCAGACGAAGCGCCTAAGCCGACAACAGCAACAATTAATCCGGTAAGTAAAGGCGCACTCCCAGGGTTTTTTGTGTAGTCTTTGAATTGGGCGCGCAAGCCATCATTGCCGCAGAGTTCCGCGCGGAGAACTTTTAGCGTGGTTTGCCACAAAGATTTGCGGTTGTAAGATTCAAGATTGTGTTTTTCACACCACAAATCATCAAAACTGGTGTCAAGTCTGCCGTTATGTTTTTCTAGTATCGCCAAGGCTGCTTGGGCGGGAGCGTAATCTTGCAACATCATGCGCTTTTCATTCATTTCGGCGGGAGTCAGTATTGGTTCCATATTATTTCGCGGGTAAGTTAGTTAAACAATTGTACTGATTATACCAGTCAGGATTTACGCACTCCGATCAGAGAAACCGGGTTTTTTCCCGAATCTACGCATCGCAACGAATATTTTCGTAAAAACCCGGTTTCTGAGCCCCCGCGTCACACCAAGAAACCGGGTTTTTTCCCGAATCTACGCATCGCAACGAATATTGTCATAAAAACCCGGTTTCTGAGCCCCCGCGTCACACCAAGAAACCGGGTTTTTTCCCGAATCTACGCATCACAACGAATATTGCCATAAAAACCCGGTTTCTGAGCCCCGGTGCGTAAGTTCTGTCACAATTAATCTGTTCCCTCCTCCTCTATTTCACTGGCTTTCTGAATAACTGAAAACCAATTTTCCGAACACTCATCACCCGTAAACTCTCGCCAAATTATCTTAAACTGACTGTCTCCCAACTGCTTGAGCATCCGCCCTAAATTGTTGATATCCGAGTCAACCCACTCTTGATTATGCTTGATGTCAATGGCTAAGGCGCGAAGGTAAATTTTCGCGGCTTCAGTCCAATTTAATTGCGCTTCCAGGGTTTCGCCCCATGCAGTTAGGGTGAAGGATGCTTTGCGCCAATCATTTGCTGCGCTTCTGGCTTCAAATGCTTTTTGGAAATAGGCAACAGCAGTCTCAAAATCTCCTTGTTCTTTGGCAATTAGTCCTAGTCCTTGATACTCGTCTGAAGCATTGTAGAAATCCCCCGCATCTTCTTTAATTTGGAGAGCTTTGTGGTAAAAGGGGATCGCGTCCTCAAACCGCCGTTGCTCTTTGGCTACCCTTCCTAGTTGGTGATAGCAGCTAGCAGCATGGTAGAAATCCCCCGCATCTTCAAAAATTTGGAGAGCTTTGTGGTAAAAGGCGATCGCATCGTCAAACTGCCGTTGCAGTTGGGCTACGATTCCTAGTTGGTGATAGTCGCTAGCAGCACTGTGGAAATCCCCCAAATCTTCTTTAATTTGGAGAGCTTTGTGGTAAAAGGCGATCGCATCGTCAAACCGTCGTTGCTCTTCGGCTACCCTTCCTAGTTGGTGATAGACAACAGCAGCACGGTAGAAATCCCCCGCATCTTCAAAAATTTGGAGAGCTTTGTTGTAAAAGGCGATCGCATCCTCAAACCGCCGTTGCTCTTGGGCTACGATTCCTAGATGGTGATAGTCCCTAGCAGCACGGTAGAAATCCCCCGCATCTTCAAAAATTTGGAGAGCTTTATTGTAAAAGGCGATCGCATCCTCAAACCGCCGTTGCTCTTGGGCTACGATTCCTAGTTGGTGATAGTCGCTAGCAGCACGGTAGAAATCCCCCGCATCTTCAAAAATTTGGAGAGCTTTGTGGTAAAAGGCGATCGCCTCCTCAAACCGTCGTTGCTTTTGGGCTACGATTCCTAGATTGTGATAAAGAATAGCAATCTTGTCATTCACCGAGAGGTCATTTAAGGCTGTCAATTCATCCAGGATTTCTTGATAAATGGCTCTTGCTGTTTCCAATTCGGCACTTTCAAGAGCTTCATTTGCATCCACTTGCCGCAGATACCTCCAGAAATCCAAGGCGTATTGCCCCTTTGCCTTTGCTTGTGCCAAGTGGAAGCCAATTTGATTCAGCGCCCTTTCTCGCAGGGACTTAAATTCCGGTTTGCGCCCCAATCGCTCATATACCTCCCCCAAGGCTTGCAGAATTGCTTGAGCTTGAACCCATTCTTCCTGCTTTTCTGCCAGTCGTAAGTGTTGGAATAGGTTCGGTTCTTCCACTCGCAGCACAAAGGTTGCCAATTCCGCATTGCTGATAAGTTCTCTATTGTATTTATTCGCCAACATTGCATAAAAAACCAGCAACTTTTTTTCTAGGGTATTGATTACCTCCTGCGAACCTTTTTTGTCTAACTGTTGTCGCAAATACCAAGGCAGTGCCGGGTGAATTTTATAAATACTTCCTCCCCAATCTTCTAGAATTCCCGCAGCAGTCGCTTCATTCAAGAGTCCAATCCAATCCGATTTCTGCAAATTTTCTCCAAATACCGCCACATATGCTTGTCCGTATCCATCATCAGGACTTTCTGAAAAAGCATGAAGCCAATCTGCATCAACTCGATCGCAAAATAGCCCTAAAAACGGCAAATGCTGCCGCGCCCGTGCCGACAAATTAGCAAACGAATAATCCAGCGACACCGTTAGAGATTTCTCTCTCCCTTCCTCCTCTGCACCCTTGAAAGTATCCAATCCCCGCCGCAGCGCCTCAATCAACTGCACCGGAGTTTGCGTCTTCAAATGCCGCAACACCACCCTCAGCGACAGCGGATGTCCGCCCAACAGTTTCAGCAACTCCAGATATTCTTTGGGCAATTTCGCCCTGTCAACCCCCGCTTCCCGCAGAATCCGCGCCGCCAACTCTTCCGCATCCGGCTTTACCAATCCCTTCAAACTCCGCAGCGCGTAACCGCAATCCAACCAATTTTCCTCGCGCCGACTGGTAATCAACACCCAAGAATTTCCCCCGCGCAACTCCTTGAGAAATTGCTGCAAGCTTGCTCTTTCCGCAGCCGATAAAAGCGGCTCATTCCCCTGCGGAAACCCATTCACCGGTTCAAAATTATCCCAAATGAGCAGACAAGAATTAGCTTGCAAATGTTGTTTTACCAACGCCTGCTGTCTTTCCGGCGACAGCGACGCGAATTTTTCACCGCCCAGTTTCCTGCCAATTTGATTGACTACCTGACTCAACCCCGCACCGCGTTCAAAAGAAGTGAAGAAAACGCCACCTGTGCGCCCCTGAGTATCAGCCAACCACCGCGCAAACCCTCCTACTAACTCAGTTTTCCCAACGCCGCCCATCCCCTGCAACAGCACGATATGATTTTGGCGAAAAGCTCTTTCCAAGCACAAAATATCGTAATCTCGCCCAATAAAACCATAGGCGCTAACTTCAGGCAAATCAACCAGTAACCCCGAATCAATCACAGATGAATTATCAGCTTCCCCCATCAAATCTGCAAAACTGGGAGTTGTAGTTTTGGGCCGAAAAGGCGTGTATGGTTCCTGCTGATACAGCACCGGCACCAGCCAATCTTGCAGCGGTAACATCCCTTTGGGACTGGGGCGCTGTTTGTCTATGGACATAGATTTGCGCCCCGCCGCCACAGCAGAGGCGATGTCTTGTCCCCGCACCAATTCCCCGTACAGCCTTCCCATGAAGTGTTTCGCGCCTTGGGCGTAAACGGAATAAGCCATTGCTACCACGCCCTTTGCACCCAATTTCACCAACTGTCCCGCCACGGAAGAAAAGGCTTCTTCCCCAGCTTGTCCCGACTTGCAAGCATTGAGAATAAAAATCGGCACGCGGCAATCTGTCAAATATTGGGCAATTTCCCTAGCAGTAACTATTTCCGGGTTGCCATCAATATCTTCAAAGACTAAAACGCCTTCTCCCAAATTTCCATATTGAGTTTGAACGGTTTTGCTGTCAGCTTGAAAATCGCCATGTCCGTCAAAATGAACGATATGATAAAAACCTTTGCGGGCGTTAAGTTCTGCTTCAAACTGCTTTAAACTGGGCGGACGCAATACGGTAAGATTCACCTGTCTTTGAATAGGTTTCAGGGCCTCCAACATCGGGCGGGCGATAGTTTGAAAATTAATATCGCGTTCTCCGTAGGGTCGAGCAATTACGAGTAAAATATTTAATTGTTCGTCAGACATTGTACCCAATTCTGCCCGAACAGCATAATTGCTAAGACTGCGATACATCCCCGCCAGCAAAGGTGCGAGAAATTGATAATCTGGCGCAAACAGCAATTCCCAGGGCAAATTGAGTACGGCAGAATCGTCGGAAACAATGCTAATTTCGCACTTATCCAATCCGTCTCGCGTCGCTTCCTGAAAAAACTCCCGCGCTTTGTCGCTGCTGCGAAATACTAACTCAAATAGCTGTTGTCCCCAAGCTTGCAACTGCTGTTCAATTCTTTGAGCATTTTCCGGTTCGAGTCCGTAGGGAAAGCGCAGATATTCTTCGAGATACCAGCGCAATTTGTCTAAGACTTTGCTGTCAAAGGGATGTGCAAAGGTGACAGGAGGGGCGTTTCGGGGTATTGCACGGCCGCGCTGCCAGGATAGTTGGATGAAATCGCCGTCGTGATTAATGCGTAGGTAGTTTTCTGCCATGTTTTTTGTGGCTTGATTAATTTATATTATATGAGGATTTATCCATCGCAGCCAAAGAAACCGGGTTTTTGGGAATTTTTGTGCTGTGACGAGGTATTCTCGCAAAAAACCCGGTTTCTGACGACTTGCGCGGAAGTCCTGATTCATTATTCAGGTGTGTTGATATTGATTCGGGATAGTTTGGCTAACGATAGTCTGTTGTGTAATTCTTGTAGGGGCAATCCCCCCGTGGTTGCCCCAATCCGGAGTAGGCACGGGGGCACTACCCCTACATACCTGTACAAATCATTGTTTAACAAAAGATAAAACTTGTTCGCTTTCGCCAAAAAATTGCTGTCGTTCAAGGGCGATATCTAAGATAATTTTGGTATAGCAACCGCCACATCGGTGAGGACATAAATAACTTCATGAATAGAGCCGATACCCGTACTGCATCAATGGTTTGATTCCCGTTATGCAACTGTCAACTGTCAACTGTCAACTGTCAACTGTCAACTGCTATATCTAGCAAGATTTTCATAGATTGTGTTTCTCCTTCAAAGCTTCCCATCTAGCTTCCTCTGCATCGAAGTCAGGCGGGACAGGCTGAGTATTCTCAAACAAACCTTGAAATGCTTTCACCTTCGTTTTAAACTTCGTCTGAGGTGTCTCAGGTATCGCACTTTCCGACTCGCTAGCTAGTGTAACCGCATCAGCCACTCGCCAAACGACGATTTCCACATCTCCGGGCGGCATATCCACGGCTTCCAAAACTACCAAGTTGCCAGTTGCATCGATTTTACCTCTAAGTTTGTATGCTTGCATACTAATCTCCTAAGTTTTGTATCTGTATATTTTATGTTACCCTAAATGCTAAAAGGCGATCGCAATATCTACCCATTCATAATTATCTTCCTAATTTCCCCGAAAGTCAATTCCCTGCGAAATAATTCCACTTGCTAAGATTCCCAGAATCTTATCGACATCTTTGAGATAATATTCAGTCAAATCGATATAAATGACACTTCCTTCTAATTTGATAAATTTCCAAATACTCCCCGTTGTCACCGCCCCATAAATTGCTAAAATTTCATTACCTGTACGTTCATTAAATATCCTTGCGGCTAACATTTCCGCCACGCACTGTCCTAACCCAGCATTAATATTTTCCTTTTTAGCTTCCACCAAGGTAATTATCGGAGCACTAACAAATAGTATTTCGGGTGAATCGCTAATAATGAAGTCACAAATGCCATTTAATCCCCTGGCGCTATCAACGTCAAACTCGACTCCCGAAAATAAATTAATCCGTTCTTTTAGCTGTCTTCTCAAATCGATTAAAATTGGGGAAATAATCATTTCCGATCGCGCTTTTTCACTGTTGCTGGCAAGGGCTAAAGGTACATTGTAGCGGAGAATCTCGGTTAACAATGCGCTGCTTGCTAATTCTGGTATATCTCCGAATAGATCGACGGTTTCGGCAGTTGTCAACTCAAAGGTTCGTTTGACTCTTTCTAAGGTGAAATCGCTGTAGGGCATTTTGCTGGTTTTCCGATAATTTAAAAAATAAAAGAGAATATAATCTTAGTGTAGTCATTGTATCTGCGATCGCATGAATCTCAAAGAACGCCTCCACAGCCACCTCATCCAAATTGTACGCGATCGCAATCCTTACATGGCATCCGCAGGACATTTCTATGTCCAGCAATACATTCGCGAAGAGTTGGGACAGTGGGGCACTGTAGAAATCGATGATTTTACAGTGCGCGGGCGAATTCATCACAATTTCATCTTGGACTTACCCCCCCTCAATCCCCCCCTTGGTAAGGGGGGGAAGCAAGAGAATCTACTCCCCTCCAAAAAGGTAAGTAAGCAGGGGTTGCCGGCGATTATAATAGGCGCTCATTACGATACTGTGCCGGGGACGCCTGGGGCGGATGATAATGCTACGGGTGTTGCTGTGTTGCTGGAACTCGCAAGGGCGATCGCACTTCAACCGCTAAAATATCCAGTACAGTTAGTTGCCTTCGATATGGAAGAAGCTGGTTATTTTGGAAGCAGCCATCATGCTGCTAAATACAAGCAACAACAACAGTCAATTCGGTTGATGATATCTTTGGAAATGTTGGGTTATTGCGATCGCACTCCCAACTCCCAAAGCTATCCGACGGGACTGAAATATTTTTATCCAAATACTGGCAATTTTATTGCTTTAGTTGGGAACTTGCGGACTGTGCGCGATATGATTGCTTTGAGCCGAAATATCCGCAAAGTCGGTCAACCTTGCGAGTGGTTGCCCGTGCCGAATCGAGGTTTAATTGTCCCGGATACTCGCCGCAGCGATCATGTTCCTTTTTGGGATAATGGTTATCCGGCGATTATGGTGACGGATACTGCTAATATGCGGAATCCTCATTATCATAAACCGAGTGATAAGATTGAGACTTTAGATTTGGATTTTCTGGCGGGTGTTTGTGGGGGCTTGGTTGAGGCGATTAAATATATTAGATAGTTGACAGTTGACAGTTGACAGTTGACAGCGTTGTTTTGAAAAATGGTATTTTTGATTATTGATATTTTGGTAGATTATATTTGATTTATTTAAATAACCGCGAAGAAAGAAGAAAATGAGGAATAAAGATATGAATGCTGATTTTCCCGATCGCACTTCCTGGCAATTCTGGATCGATCGCGGTGGTACTTTTACTGATATAGTTGCCCAGAAGCCAGACGGTAAGCTAGTTATTCACAAGCTGCTGTCGGAAAACCCCGATCGCTACAGCGACGCAGCAGTGCAAGGAATCCGCGATATTTTGGGGATTGGGGCGGGGGAATCGATACCAGCGGGCGACATCGCAGCGATTAAAATGGGTACGACGGTGGCGACAAATGCTTTACTGGAACGTAAGGGCGATCGCACTATTCTACTAATTACCAAAGGTTTCGGCGATGCGCTGAGAATTGGCTATCAAAACCGCCCGAATATTTTCGCCCGTCACATTGTGCTGCCCCAGATGTTGTACGATCGCGTTATTGAAGTTGCAGAACGTTACAGCGCCCAAGGTGAAGAGTTAACTGCTGTCAATCCCGATTTTATCCCGGCTTTGCAGCAAGCCTACCATGAGGGAATTCGCAGTTGTGCGATCGTCTTTATGCACGGCTACCGCTACTCGAAACACGAAAAACAAGTCGCTCAAATAGCCAGAGAAATTGGTTTTACTCAAATTTCAGTATCTCACGAAGTCAGCCCGCTGATGAAATTAGTTTCGCGGGGAGATACTGCGGTTGTCGATGCTTATTTATCTCCTATTTTACGCCGTTATGTCGAACAAGTAACCAGCCAATTATCCAATCTCAACCAACCGGATGCTGTAGGGGCGGGTTTAGCGAATAATTCACAACAAAAACAGATAATCCCCGAACAAAACCCGCCCTTCCCCATCCCGTGCCCGCCCTCCCCAAAATTAATGTTTATGCAGTCGAACGGCGGCTTAGTAGATGCCGCGCAATTTCAAGGCAAAAACAGTATTTTATCCGGGCCTGCTGGGGGAATTGTCGGCGCAGTTCAAACCAGTAAAAAGGCTGGTTTTGACAAAATCATTACCTTCGATATGGGCGGAACTTCGACAGATGTTGCTCATTTTAATGGCGAATATGAACGCGAATTCGAGACAGAAATTGCAGGGGTGAGATTGCGATCGCCCGTGATGGCAATTCACACTGTAGCAGCCGGTGGCGGTTCGATCGTCTTTTTTGACGGTGCACGCTACCGCGTCGGGCCGGAGTCTGCGGGCGCAAATCCAGGCCCCGCTTGCTATCGGAAGGGCGGCCCTTTGACGGTGACTGATTGCAATGTGATGTTGGGCAAAATTCAACCGGCTTTTTTCCCGAAAGTGTTTGGATTGACGGCAGATTTGCCGATCGCCCCTGACGTAGTTAAGCAAAAATTTGTGCAGTTAGCGGGGGAAATTGGGGGCGAGAAGACACCGGAACAGGTGGCGGAGGGGTTTTTGGCGATCGCGGTGGAGAAGATGGCTAATGCGGTCAAAAAAATCTCGTTGCAGCGTGGTTATGACGTTTCCGAGTATACCTTGTGCTGTTTCGGCGGTGCGGGGGGACAGCACGCTTGTGCGATCGCCGATAGTTTGGGTATGAAACGGGTGTTTATTCACCCTTTCGCGGGGGTGTTATCCGCCTACGGTATGGGTTTGGCTGATGTGCGGGCTATTCGCGAAAGGGCGATCGAGCAAGAATTCTCTTTAGAATTAATCTGTTATTTGCCTAATATTTTAGCGCAATTGGAGGCGGAGGGAAAGAGGAATTTGAACCGCAGAGGCGCAGAGGGCGCAGAGGGAGAGAAAGAGGTTTTGGTTGTGAGGAAGCTGCATTTAAAGTATCAGGGAAGTGATTCGGTTTTGATGGTGAATTTTACTGGGAGTATTGGGGAGATGCAGGCTGAGTTTGAAGCAGCACACCGACAGCGTTACAGTTTTATTATGCCGGAAAAAGCACTGATTGTCGAAGCAGTTTCGGTGGAAGTTGTAGAAACAATGGATGTACTGAATAATTCTACAACTTCCCCTTCCCCATCTTGTGGCACGGGCATCTTGCCTGTGCCGGATCAATCAACAAATCCCCCATCTTGTGGCACGGGCATCTTGCCTGTGCAGCCAATTTCCACCGTACAAATGTATGTTACTGGTGAATGGCGGCAAACGCCTGTTTATCAAAGAGACGATTTGCGATCGGGCGACTGCATTAGCGGCCCGGCGATGATTGTTGAAGCAACTGGAACTAATATCATTGAACCGGGTTGGGAAGGGGAAATCACCGAAAATAACGATTTAATTTTGAACCGCAGATCCACACAGATAAATGCAGTTAATTCGCATTCATCTACGGTTGAATCAGATCCAGTTTTGCTAGAAATATTTAATAACTTGTTTCGGGCGATCGCGGAACAGATGGGTGTAACATTGCAAAACACAAGTTCCTCTGTCAACATCAAAGAACGCCTCGACTTTTCCTGTGCAATCTTCGACAAAAACGGGCAATTAGTTGCCAACGCGCCACACATTCCCGTGCATCTCGGTTCGATGAGCGAAAGTGTTCAAGCTTTAATCTTAGCACAAAGTCATAGAATTAAACCGGGCGATGTCTATCTTTCTAACAATCCCTACAACGGTGGCACGCACTTACCAGATATCACCGTTATTACTCCAGTATTTGATAAGTCTTCCTCGCTTCCATTATTTTATGTAGCCTCGCGGGGACACCACGCCGACATCGGTGGCATCACACCCGGTTCCATGCCTCCCAACAGTAAAATAGTCACTGAAGAAGGCGTCTTGCTTGACAATTTTCAGCTAGTGGGCGAGGGCAAATTCCGAGAATCAGAATTACTAGAAATTCTCACATCCGGGGATTTTGCGGTTCGCAATATCGCACAAAATATCGCCGACTTACACGCACAAATTGCCGCCAACAATCGCGGTTTAGCAGAACTGATCAAGATGGTAGAACATTACGGTTTAGCAACAGTGCAAGCTTATATGGGTTTTGTGCAAGACAATGCTGAAGAATCCGTGCGGCGCGTAATTGAGGTTTTGACAGATGGCGAGTTTACTTATCCGATGGATAGCGGCGGAAAAATTAAGGTAGCTATTACAATTAATAAGTCGGCGCGCAGTGCAAAAATTGATTTTACTGGCACATCTCCCCAGCAATTCAACAATTTTAATGCTCCCGCTGCGGTGTGTAAAGCGGCTGTGTTGTATGTTTTCCGCACCTTAGTAGATGACGATATCCCTCTGAATGCGGGCTGTTTGAAACCTCTCGAAATCATCAATCCCCCAGGCTGTATGCTGAATCCACGCTATCCGGCGGCGGTGGTGGCGGGAAATGTGGAAACTTCGCAGAATATTACTGATGCTTTGTATTGTGCGCTGGGTGCGATCGCATCTTCCCAGGGCACGATGAATAATTTCACCTTTGGAAATGAGCGCTATCAATATTATGAAACAATTTGTGGCGGTTCGGGTGCTGGTGCAGATTTTGATGGTACAGATGCGGTGCAAACTCACATGACTAATTCGCGTTTAACCGATCCAGAGGTATTAGAATGGCGGTTTCCGGTGTTGTTAGAAAGTTTTGCAATCCGGG
>NZ_JAAFKD010000050.1 GCF_013299165.1 Microcoleus sp. bin38.metabat.b11b12b14.051 | reverse complement strand
ATATGGTCAAAAACCACAAACTTGCCCTTGCTATCAGTGATGCTAGTTGGGGGGAATTGGTCAGGCAACTTGAATACAAGTGCGGCTGGTATGGTCGTACTTTTGTCAAGATTGACCGATGGTTTCCCAGTTCTAAGAGGTGCGGGCATTGTGGTCACGTTGTAGAAAAGTTGCCTTTGAATGTCCGAGAGTGGAAATGTCCTAAGTGTGGAACTAACCACGACAGAGATATCAATGCAGCAAAGAATATTTTGGCGGCAGGGCTTGCCGTGTCAGTCTGTGGAGCGACTGTAAGACCTGAGCAGAGTAAATCTGTTAGGGCTGGTGCTAGGAAGCAGAAACCTAAGTTGTGAGTCTTAGGAATCACCGTGCCTTGGCAGTCGGTGAGGATGTCAACTAGTGTTGGGTATATTAAAAAATGTCGCTACGTATTGCAGTAAGCGATCGCCCCATCAAAAATCTCAAATCCCCACCTTCAATTCTCTGATTTTGCCTAGAAACCCGGTTGACGATCACCACTCCTCACCCGCGATCGATCAACAGGCTAGGGCTCGCTCAATACGGGATTGTGAGCCGTTGTCCTTTGTCTGCTGAACTTTAGTAGAAATCACTTTTCACACCCAAAGCCATCTTTGGATCTGTTTTTCACTGTCGTTTTGCCGATCGAATTGTCCGCACCCAACTTTATTAGCAGCCCGCGGCTGAGGGCGATCGTGGTTAGTGGGTTTGTTGGAGGTAATTTTGTGACATCGGAGTGCGTACAGCAGGCAGTAATTCTTCTGGTTTCGTGCCGCGGTGTTGCCACTGCCGCCACCCAAAAAAGCCAGCACTCAAAGCAAAGGGCAACAAGCAAAGCGTCAGCGCCAGAGATTTTTTCAATCCCTGTGTTGTTAGCGGTTTCTGAGCTGGTGCTGCGGCGCGAGTTGTTGGGATAGCCGAAGACTCTCGATCGGCAATAGAGGAGGGCTTCGCTGTCGGTGAGTTTGGTGAATTAGCAGCAGAGGGTCGATCGTTCTGGTTTTTGGCATCGCTACCAGCTTTTAACCGATCGGGAAAATATTCCCAGACGGAGCTATCAGAGGCGTCGGGTTCTGCTCCTGCATCGGCAGGCATTAATTGGTGGTATTGCCGGCTCGCCGAGAGTAAAGGTGGCGCCTTCCATTCCGTACCAGTCGCCGGCTGCGTCCCCGATGGGATTTTTGGCACCAGAAGGCCCGACGGCGCGTTTTGAGCTGGGGCGCCCGTCAGATAGCCGTCAAAGTCAGGATGCTGGTAGAGAATCGGCAAAGCCCAATATAACTGGTGAGAACCGTAGGCAGAAATTAGTCCAGCCCGAGCCCGACTCAGGCTCAGATCCACTGGATAGCCTTGATTCAGGTTGCGGTAGAACAGCCGCGTCAGAGTTAGGGCTACATCGTCGGGGATGCTTTCTGCCATTGCCAGCACTGCCGGAATGCCCCGCTGGACTAGAGCTTCGGTTAAGTTGCGTTCCGGGCTGTCGTCTGCCATGTCCGAGGGGTCGCCGTAGGCGCCGCGGCACGAGTTGAACACGGCCATCTGAATGCCGTTGTTGACGAGCAATCCCGCTAAGTCGTCGCCGCTCAAGGTTTCGGTGAGCCCGGTGCGGCTGCTGACGAGATAGAGCTCGCCACCTCTAGCACCTAAGTTGCTGTGGCCTGCGTAGTGCAGGACTTGGTAGTGTCCTTGTTCTAGGGCTTGGGTAAGCTGTTCTCGATCGGGCTGTTCGAGAATCGTCAGTTGAATTTCCGGAGCGTGGGGGCTGTTTTTGAGCGGGTTGCCGCTGCGGTTTTGAAGTTCTTGTTGCAAGTGTACCGCTTCTCGCGAAAGCTGCAAGCTTTCTCGATCGCTGGGAGAGGCGATCGCCATTAAAATTTTTAGAGGCCCGCCGCTAGGTACTATCCGGGTTTGTTTGAACAAACTTGTACCTGGTTGGTAGCGGGAAAACACGACATCCGTACCTGTTGCCAAAGGGCGATCGCCCGCGTGCAGAACTTCCCAGGGCAGCCGCGGCAAGCGCCGGCCTTTAAGTCCAAGCCGCAGTTGCAGCACTTCTCGGCGGTGCTGGGCGATGCCCTGAGCGCAAGTCCAGCTATCGCGCAAGTTTCCTTGAAACAGCCCGCTGTAAAATTGTTGCCCGAGGGCTACTAAATTTGGCGCACAGTTGTTTCCCGAGCGCGAGGGGCGACCTCCAGCACCGGTTCCCTGGAATACGCCCACCAAGGGGTCGTTCATCAGTTGAGCAGACAGTGCCAGCCATTGGTCGATCGGCCAGCGGACTTGTTGTTCTGCTAGGGGTACACCGGGTGCAACCCTTTCTGTCCGCACTAAATATTCGTCGTCCCCAACTGGGGTGACTGAGAGTTTAAATTCTTGGCTCACCGATTTAGCGCCCTCCCGCTTCTATTCTGAGTTGGCCTGCGTTTTTGCGGCTCGCAATACCGACCGACAAACTGATTTTTACTCTTTCAATCAGAGTTTTTGAATGCGCTTCCCCCGATCGGGCGAACGCCGAACTCAAATATATTAGTTCAAACACTTTGAGGGTATAAAAGTTGTACTTTAATAACAGTTTATTAGTTTTGATTGCCCTATGGCTCAGTGAAAGCCTAATTTTCTCTAATCTTGCTATCTTTAACATTTTGCACCTCTACCGCAGACCCCTTTACATTCGTTCGGAACTTGAGTTTCTCACTGCTGAGTAAAGTTTAATTCGAGGCACTTTACCAGGCGGATCTCTAGTTCTTATTAAAATTACTTCGGCTCTACACAATCTGTTTCAGGGCAATATGGGAGGCAAATTTGAGTAAATTTTTTAGTTTGGCGATCGATCGAGCTGTCGCAGCCACTTATCCTCTACCACGACCCCCCATATCGAGTCAAGATGGTGTGTCAATTAATTAATTGGACAGCCGACAACCCTCATCCGCAAGCTCACACCCGGCTCCGCTAGCTCGCGATGGGCGATCGGCAATCGATCGCCGATCGTTGATAATTAGCTCATGGCTCATTGCTAATTTACCGTTGATCTGTTATAAGATTTTGTGTAAATTTCACTGTCTTCTTCTACTTGCATTTAAAGGCAAAATTAATTTAAGGTGTCCAAAATCGTCAACAATACCGCTGCGCTCCAATATTTCCCTACTCTGAAGCTATAAGCATTTTTCGATCGATCGAAATAAGTCGCATCCAGCGAGTTGCTCCCAGAAATATGGCCCGCCGCCAAGCAAACACCAACCAACCGGGAATGAAGGAGCGCCTAGCCACGAGTCATTCCCGCTCAAAATGCCGATCGACTCGCTCACTTTAACCAAACACAACTTCTGCCTTGAATCCTATTATTTCTAACTCTTACCAGAAAGAATTAATTTAAAGCGAATCCCCTTGAGGGAAAAATTAAAATCTGACTATTCATTACTCCAATCCTCGGACTTGCAGCTCACTGTCAACTAAAAGGGCTGGCACTCTTAGCACGGCCCCCATCAACTGTCAACTGAGAAGCTGTCAACTGCCTTGAGATAGATTTTGTTTTCTAGGTACTGCCACTTAGCGGACAAGTCAAGATTTTGGCTGAGTTATATCCCAATACGGTTTACTTAAGACTGTTCAGTCTATAAAATCATGTGAAAAATAAACACTGCGATTGCTTCGCGGGTACGCTCGCAATGACAAAAAAACTTTAAGTGAACCGTATTGAGTTATATCCAGTGGCTCGCCTAGCCATAAAATTGTGCGATCGAAAATTAAAATAAATATTTGCCCGGACGAACAATCTAAAATTCTAATTAATCATCGGGAACAAAAATTAAGAGTCTCAAGTCATTTCAAGAAAGAATGCAAATCCTAAGTCAGGGAAGGATTTGACAGAGCTGGGAGTATTACAAAACTTCAATGCACCCAGGCTCATCGCATTCCAAGCAAGGGTTAAATTTTGGGAATAAAGGTTTTGGGTAGTTATGTGGGAGTTGTCAGTTGCGAGTTTAAATTCTGCTAATTTACTGTAGAAATTACGTAGATAATTTACAATTATCTGCACTTAGGGGCAGATACCTGTATAAAATACGGAGAAGAGCAAAAGCGAGTTGCATTTAGGCGCAGCACTTACAGTGTAAGTAGCAGAGCAATTATTTGTGGTACGCAATAGCAGCAGATAAAACTCGCAACCGATCGAGATAACCCGTTGCAGTTTAAATAGCATCTATAACAAGAAGGTGGGGGAAAAAAACCCTCTTGCAGGCGCAGCTATAAAGTAATGATTTTTATTTTATGCTGCATCCTGCTTGATGATAAACTGAGTCTAAGAAATTCAGCCATGTTTGGTAAAAATCAAATATGGCAGAAGAAATGTTGTGAGAAGATGTATCGGAAAATTTTTTCCAGATCGCACTAAAACAACAATTCCTGCACATGACAAAAACCACTTCTACCCGGTAAGATATGCCAAATTCAAATGAAAAGTTAGCAAGTGCTGTGCCCGCAGGCCTCGATGAAAGCGAAGCAGAGCTCGGACTATCAGCCAGCGATCTCGATCGGCTCACGAACTTCCGCAGCGCCACCGCGCTCAATTCCGACAGCGGGTTAGTCAAGTTAATTGACGATGCGATCGCCGAAAACACCGGCAGCAACACCCCTAAAAGTCCAGTGGCGAATCCGTCTAACGGCACATCCGTAAAAGCTGTTGAGGATAAGTCAGTGACGAATCCGTCTGACGGCACACCTGCGGCTGTTGAAGATAGCAGCAAAATCGCTGAAGTTAACGTCGTACCCGAAGAAGGTGCTAACAAAAGAACTGTCACAAGTGACAACAGCGGTAGCGATGGCAAGACAATCGAAGGCACCGATGACGATGACATAATTGTTGCCACCGGCGCTAACCAGTCGCTCTACGGCAAAAAAGGCAAAGACAAAATCAAAGCCAAGAGTGGCAAAAATAAAATCTACGGGGGTAAAGATGACGACGATTGCGGGGGCGGCGATGGTGACGACGAAGTAAGAGGCGATCGCGGTAACGACAAGTGCGACGGCGGCGGCGGCAACGATACCGTCTACGGCGGCAAAGACAACGACACTATCAGTGGCGGCACCGGCAATGATACCTGCAACGGCGATGAAGGCGATGACGTAGCCTACGGTAACGACGGCAATGATGACGTTGACGGCGGCAGTGGCAAGGATACCGTCTACGGTGGCAAAGGCGACGACAAAGCCAAGGGCGGCGAAGGCAACGATGTCGTCAGGGGCGATCGGGGTAACGACACCGTAATAGGCGGCGAAGGCGACGACAGCGTTAGCGGTGGCAAAGATAACGATACCGTAATGGGCGATGCCGGCAGCGACGTTTGCATGGGCGACGACGGTGACGACAGCGTTAGCGGTGGTGTCGGCAACGATACCGTGATGGGCGGCACCGGTAATGACAACGTGATGGGCGATGACGGCGACGACAGCGTGCTCGGCGGCGACGGCAAAGACACCATCATCGGCGGTACCGGCAACGACGTTTGCATGGGCGATGACGGCGACGACAGCGTGCTCGGCGGCGACGGCGACGACAGCGTGATGGGCGGTGCTGGCAACGATACCCTCGTTACAGGCGACGGCAGTGACATGGCAGACGGCGGCGACGGCGACGACAGCGTTGTCGGCGGCGGCTCTGGCGACGATACGCTGATGGGCAATACCGGCAACGATACGATCGTTGGCGGTACTGGCAATCATACCTGTGTCGGCGGTGCTGGAAATGACGTTTTTGTCATGAGCAACCGTACAACTACAAACAGCTCAGTCATCACTGACTACACAGACGGTAGCGACAAGTTTCTGCTGTTTGGCGACTTGAACTTTAGCAGCTTGTCCTTTTTACAAGTCGGGCTCAATACCGAAATTCGCGGCAGCAACAGCTTTGTGCTGGCGGTGTTGTTGAATGTCAGCGCTACGATTCTCGATGCTAGCGACTTTTTGGGAGCTAATGGTAGCGCTCCATCTCTAACCCCAACCCCACCTCGAACTCCTACTCCCGTGGCAGCGCCGAGGGTGATTCCCCCACAAGTCGAAGCTAATAATCCCTTAAGTGTCGGCTCCGATGGCAAGCCACAAACTATTACTTCTGACTTGTTGCGGTTTGGAGGCGGCCAGCAAGGTGCTAGCGGCACAGTCTTCAAGCTAACCGAGATCCCTGATACTAAAACTGGGCAACTATTGTTTAAGGGAGTAGCAGTAACACAAGTCGGTGTTACCTTCACTCAAGCAGACATTGACCTCGGTTTGTTAACTTTCCAAGCAACAACAGGTTTTAGCGGTGCGGCTAATTTTGGTTTTGAAGTTACCCAAGGCACAAGCGTTATCACCGGCCAGCGTTTTAGCTTGAAAATCGAGCAAAATGTCTTTAAGTTTACTGGCAATACAGCGCCTCAAGTGATTGTCGGTTCGCTAACCCTAGATAACGACATCGAAGGGGGCGACGGCGACGATGACATTAAAGGCGGTAACAAGAAAAACAAAATTAAAGGAGGTAACGGCAAAAACAAAATTCAAGGCGGTGATGGCGGCGATAACGATATCGAAGGTGGCGATGACGATGACGATATCGTCGGTGGTAAAGGCAAAAACAAAATTAAAGGAGGTAAAGGCAAAAACAAACTTAAAGGCGGTGATGGCGGCGATAACGATATCGAAGGTGGCGATGACGATGACGATATCGTCGGTGGTAAAGGCAAAAACAAAATTAAAGGAGGTAAAGGCAAAAACAAAATTCAAGGCGGTGATGGCGATAACGATATCGAAGGCGGCGATGACGATGACGATATCGTCGGTGGTAAAGGCAAGAACAAAATTAAAGGAGGTAAAGGCAAAAACAAACTTAAAGGCGGTGATGGCGATAACGATATCGAAGGCGGCGATGACGATGATGATATCGTCGGTGGTAAAGGCAAAAACAAACTCGTCGGTGGCATTGGCAATGACAAAATTCAAGGCGGCGAGGGCGAGAATGAAATCGAAGGTGGCGATGGAACCAATACTTTAATTGGGGGTAAAGGCAAGAATCGCTTTGTTTACCGGGTTTCTCGCGAAAAGATTAAAACAGTTGCAGAAGCTGATTTAATTACTGAGTTTAAAGTCGATGACGATCTATTAGATTTGTCGGCGGCAGCTTTTGGTAATCTCAGCGTTAATAGCTTGACGCGACTGGCGATTACTGCTACTTCTGCTGTTGGGTCGATCGGCAGCAGTAACTTGCTCGACTTCAGCGCTGATATCAGCGTTACCAGCATTGCCACTTTGCAAGCGCGGTTTACAGCTTTGGGCGGCAACACCGACGCACCTGTTTTCTGTCAGTTTACAGATGCCGCTACCAACCGTACCGTACTGGTATTTTCAGTCGGAGCGCGCTTTGAAGTAGTCACCAGTTTCTCGCTGAAATTTAGCCTGCAAGTCAAAAACTTTGCCTTCAGCGGCCCCACGCTAAATGTTCCCGTCGGTACTGTCGGCCCTGATAATGTTAATTTCGGCACTTATCCGGCCGCCATTAACTACGATGGTTTAGCAGGCGATGACAACATTGTCGGCAGCAACTTTAACGATACGCTCAAGGGCGGCGACGGCAATGATACCATCACCGGCGGCCTCGGTGCCGATGTGCTCAGCGGTGGCAGCGGTACGGATCTGTTTATCTACACGACAACTAAAGAAGGCGGCGATAAAATTACCGACTTCAAATCTGGAACTGACAAATTCCAGTTTAGCGCCAGCGAATTCGGGAATATAACTACTACTAACTTTGACGGTGTTAGCGGTTCAACTCCTGACATTACCGGCAAAGAGTTAGTCATTTTCACTGGTGGAACTTATGCCAGTCTCGAAGCGGCGCAAACTAAGGCTCTGGGCAATTCAACCAGTGCTGGTTTCTTCGCATATACCAATGGGTCAAATGAGACAGTGTTGGTGTTTGACTCAAATGGTACGCTTCCAGGCGGTTCGACAATTATTGCGAATCTGGGTACTGCTGCTGGGACTTTGGGAAC
The DNA here is from genome assembly GCF_013299165.1 of Microcoleus sp. bin38.metabat.b11b12b14.051. Lineage (NCBI taxonomy): Bacteria > Bacillati > Cyanobacteriota > Cyanophyceae > Oscillatoriales > Microcoleaceae > Microcoleus > Microcoleus sp. bin38.metabat.b11b12b14.051. The sequence continues at coordinate 18,242 of NZ_JAAFKD010000050.1, read as the reverse complement.
TGCGGACTTTGTGTTTACAGGGACGCTAGGCTCGGCTCCGGCTGCTGCAACTACTACTAACTTAGGTAGCGTTGCCGATTTAACTGCTTCTGGGAACACTTTCCCGATCGCACTGAACAATTTCGGTTCTGGTGCTGGCGGTTACAACTTCAGCACTCCTGTCTTATTTACCGGAAATGAGGTTGCTAATAACGTCACGGGTACTGCATTTGCTGACATCATCAACGGCGGTGCTGGTAACGATACGATTAACGGTGCTGGCGGTGCAGATATCCTCACAGGCGGTACAGGTTCAGATGTTCTCACGGGCGGTGCTGGTGCGGATATCTTTGTGTACAATGCTCCGGGCGAAGGCACTGATAGCATTACTGACTTTACCCGGTGCTGGCGGTGCAGATATCCTCACAGGCGGTACAGGTTCAGATGTTCTCACGGGCGGTGCTGGTGCGGATATCTTTGTGTACAATGCTCCGGGCGAAGGCACTGATAGCATTACTGACTTTACCTTCGGAAGTGACAAATTGCAGTTTAGCGCTAGTGCTTTCGGCAATTTGACTTCGACAAACTTTGTCAGTGTTAGCGGTTCAACTCCTGAGATTGCTGGCAAACAGTTGGTAATCTTCACTGGTGGAACTTATGCCTCTGTAGATGCGGCACAAACTAAGGCTCTGGGCAATTCAACCAGTGCTGGTTTCTTCGCATATACCAATGGGTCAAATGAGACAGTGTTGGTGTTTGACTCCAACGGTACGCTCGCGGGCGGTTCGACAATTATTGCGAATCTGGGTACTGCTGCTGGGACTTTGGGAACTGCGGACTTTGTGTTTACAGGGACGATCGCCAATACTCCGGCTGCAACTACTGCTAACTTAGGTAGCACGATCGACTTAAATGCTGCAAATGCGGGTACTTTCGCGACAGCCTTGGTTAACAATTTCGGTTCTGGTGCTGGCGGTTACAACTTCAGCACTCCTGTCTTATTCACAGGAAATGGCAGCGCTAACAACGTCACGGGTACTGAATTTGCTGACATCATCAGCGGCGGTGCTGGTAACGATACGATTAGCGGTGCTGGCGGTGCAGATATCCTCACAGGCGGTACAGGTTCAGATGTTCTCACGGGCGGTGCTGGTGCGGATATCTTTGTGTACAATGCTCCGGGCGAAGGCACTGATAGCATTACTGACTTTACCTTCGGAAGTGACAAATTGCAGTTTAGCGCTAGTGCTTTCGGCAATTTGACTTCGACAAACTTTGTCAGTGCTAGCGGTTCAACTCCTGAGATTGCTGGCAAACAGTTGGTAATCTTCACTGGTGGAACTTATGCCTCTGTAGATGCGGCACAAACTAAGGCTCTGGGCAATTCTACAACTCCTGGTTTCTTCGCATATACCAATGGGTCAAATGAGACAGTGTTGGTGTTTGACTCCAACGGTACGATCGCGGGCGGTTCGACAATTATTGCCAACTTGGGTACTGCTGCTGGGACTTTGGGAACTGCGGACTTTGTGTTTACAGGGACGATCTTCGCCAATACTCCTGCTGCAACTACTGCTAACTTAGGTAGCACGATCGACTTAACTGCTGCAAATGCGGGTACTTTCGCGACAGCCTTGGTTAACAATTTCGGTTCTGGTGCTGGCGGTTACAACTTCACCACTCCTGTCTTATTCACAGGAAATGGCAGCGGTAATAACGTCACTGGTACTCAGTTCTCCGATATTTTGAACGGGGGATCGGGTGCTGATATCTTCGACGGTGGTGCTGGTAATGACAGCATCTCCGGCGGCGCTGGTAATGACAGTCTCTTCGGCGGCGCTGGTAATGACACCATCTCCGGCGGCGCTGGTAATGACACCATCTCCGGCGGCGACGGGAATGACTCTTTAATCGGCGGTTTGGGAACAAATGTTCTCAGCGGCGGACTTGGTGCTGATGTGTTTGTGTTCACCGGAACTACTGCTGGTGGCGGAGATATCATTACCGATTACAGCATCGTTGATGATGTAATTAACCTTGACAAAACTGCTTTTGCCGGGTTGGGAGCTGGGGTTTTGGGTTCGAGTTTCTACCGGTACAACAGCACTGTTGCTACTGTCAGTGCGATCGAATCATCGTTGACTGCGCCGTCGATTATTGCTCTCTTTGATAGTGCAGCTAATACTACTAAGCTGTATTACGATAGCAACGGTCCTACGGTTGGTGGCAACAGTTTGTTTGCTACTGTCAATGTCAATTTGGGAGTCTCTGGTAATTCTGAATTGTTCTTGTTCTAAAGGGCAATAATTCTCATCTGAATTTCGAGGGTATGGTTAGGGACACAGCAATGCTGTGTCCCTACAAGATATGAGTGCTATGTTTCCAGTTGTAGGGTGCGTCGGTATTAACAATTACTAGCATTTTACGCTAGATATCATAGCGACGCACCTTACACATCGGGTGGACGAAACAAACCCAAAAATTCTCTCGTAGGAAGCTTTGTTCTGGCATGGTATTACAATTGCGATCGATCGACTGTTAGAAAATTAACTCTTCAACCCACGGAGGTGGGTTTTGTATGTGTAGACGCGGTTTCAACCGCCGTCTCAACCGATGTTACAATTGCGATCGATCGACTGTTAGAAAATTAAGTCTTCAACCCACGGAGGTGGGTTTCGTCTGTGTAGACGCGGTTTCAACCGCCGTCTCAACCGATGTTACAATTGCGATCGATCGACTGTTAGAAAATTAAGTCTTCAACCCACGGAGGTGGGTTTCGTCTGTGTAGACGCGGTTTCAACCGCCGTCTCAACCGATGTTACAATTGCGATCGATCGACTGTTAGAAAATTAAGTCTTCAACCCACGGAGGTGGGTTTCGTCTGTGTAGACGCGGTTTCAACCGCCGTCTCAACCGATGTTACAATTGCGATCGATCGACTGTTAGAAAATTAAGTCTTCAACCCACGGAGGTGGGTTTCGTCTGTGTAGACGCGGTTTCAACCGCGGTCTCAACCGATGTTACAATTGCGATCGATCGACTGTTAGAAAATTAACTCTTCAACCCACGGAGGTGGGTTTTGTATGTGTAGACGCGGTTTCAACCGCCGTCTGAATTACAATATATTTTGGGGTTTGTTGACAATATTTTTTAACGGTGCAGGTGCGTCGCTCGCTCGATTGTGTGTTGATTCAGATGTTTTGAATGGCGACACATCCTACGAATACTATTAGAAAATTAACTCTTCAACCCACGGAGGTGGGTTTTGTCTGTGTAGATGCGGTTTCAACCGCCGTCTCAATTACAATATATTTGGGCGTTTGTTTACCGTTGAATGATTTTTTAGAATTGGGATTACTTTGTTTCCAACCGCTGCCGCCATTTACTGCTAATTACATCGATCGCAGTAACGACAACCAACAACACCAACATCATCGTGGTAGCCTTATTGTACTCAAAAGAGCGGATATAATTCACCAATTCAAAACCAATGCCGCCGGCGCCGACGACTCCCAACACCGAAGCCGCCCGGATGTTGTACTCAAACATCCACAGCGTGTAACCGAGGGCTAGCGGCAACACCTGCGGAAAAATGCCGTATTGCGCCACTTGTAGCCAAGATGCACCTGCGACTTGCAACGATTCGATCGATCGCGCTTCCACAGACTCGATCGCCTCTTGATAAAATTTAGCCAGGTAACCTATAGTATAAATTCCCAGGGCCAAAGTACCAGCGGGCGCACCCAAACCAGTCGCTGATACAAACAGTAATCCTAGCACAATTGAAGGCACAGAACGTACCGCATTTTGCAATAAATTAGCTAGCCATTGCAGCCACTTTGGTGCTATGTTGTGGGAACTGGCGATCGCGATCGGTACGGAAAGAATGGCGCCGATTGTCGTTCCCCACAGCGACATTTGCACTGTTTCGATTAACGCCTTGATTGCTACGTCGATTATTTCTAGATTCGGTGGCCACAAGCGGGAGATAAAATCGGTCATGTAAGGCCAACTGTTTATCAAGGTTGCGGCGTCAATTTCTAATCCCCGCAGCGCCCAACCGTAAAGTACAATTAAACCTGCTGCTATACCGAGATTTTTGATCCAGCTATTGGTTTTTGATAAGTTATTTGAGTTTTTTTGGATCATTGGCATTTATTTTAAGATTTTTTTTGTGAACCGCAGAGGGCGCAGAGAACACTGAGGAAGAGGGGAGAATAGAGGGGTTCAGACTTGTACTTTGGGTGGTGTTAGTTTGCTGAATTTGTCGGACAGGTTGTGACATTTGCCATCATAGACTATCTGACCGGCATCGAGGACGATCGCTCTTTCGGGATATGTGCTGGCCATTCCTAGGTCGTGCAATACTACAACTACGGTCATTCCTTGTTTTTGGTGCAGTTGGGCGAGGATTTCCATGACTTGTTGGGCGGCGATTACGTCTAATCCGGTGGTGGGCTCGTCTGCTAGTAAAATCTGCGGTGATTGGATGAGGGCGCGGGCGATGGCTACTTTTTGCTGTTGTCCGCCGCTGAGCAGTCCGGTTTTTTGGTATGCTAGGTCTTGGAGTCCGAAGTCTGCGAGTAAGTCAAAAGCGCGATCGCGCTGTTGTTTCGGAAAACCCCACAGTGTCTCCCAAGTTTTCAATCCTCCTAAGCAACCACACAGTACATTGTCGATCGCGGGTAGCTGTTTGATCAAGCCGCCACCTTGAAAAATTAAGCCAATGTCGCGCCGAATTCGTCTCAAGCTGCGCGGAGTTATGACTGTATCGTTAATCCGAATTTCTCCGGTTTTGACGGGGATTAATCCGACGAATGAACGTAACAGCGTAGATTTTCCTGCGCCGTTTAAACCGAGAAGTGCTACAAATTCGCCTCGTTTAATTTTGCAATCAATCCCATTTAGAATTGGGCGTTTGAGCGAGTTTGAATAATTTGTTTTTAATTGGCTGCATTCGATAGTCATGGTAAATATTTATGAAAAAGATTAGTAATTAATATTGTACTAGCTAAAACAAACTCAATCAAAAAGCTTCGTAGTGAGGACTTTAGTCCTTCTTTGATAGCTGCGGACTCAACTCCTCAAAAAGCTTCGTAGTGAGGACTTTAGTCCTTCTTTGATAGCTACGGACTCAACTCCTCAAAAAGCTTCGTAGTGAGGACTTTAGTCCTTCTTTGATAGCTACGGACTGAACTCCTCAAAAAGCTTCGTAGTGAGGACTTTAGTCCTTCTTTGATAGCTACGGACTGAACTCCTCAAAAAGCTTCGTAGTGAGGACTTTAGTCCTTCTTTGATAGCTACGGACTGAACTCCTCAAAAAGCTTCGTAGTGAGGACTTTAGTCCTTCTTTGATAGCTGCGGACTCAACTCCTCAAAAAGGTTCGTAGTGAGGACTTTAGTCCTTCTTTGATGGATGCGGACTCAACTCCTCAAAAAGGTTCGTAGTGAGGACTTTAGTCCTTCTTTGATGGATGCGAACTAAAGTCCTCAAAAAGGTTCGTAGTGAGGACTTTAGTCCTTCTTTGATGGATGCGGACTAAAGTCCTCACTACGAACCTTATTATGAACCTTTGATTTTATGGTTCGAGTTTTGCGCGCTGTAAAGCTTGGCGCAAGGTTGCTAAATGCCGCGTATGATCTACTTTAACCAATTTCTGAGAGTTGTACAAACTGCGGAATAATTGATTGTTTCCTGGTTCGTTCATTTTCATGAAAGCATTGATAAGTTTTTCCCGCATTGGTACAGGAATGCGATCGTCTATGACTATTCCGTGGGCTGGAACTCCGGGGATTTGTTGCAAAACTCGCAATTTCTTGCCTTCTTCTGCTGTAATCCAAGGCGGAAGCAAAGCGTATTCAGAGACGGCTGCAACTTCAGATTGACCTTTTAAAACTGATTGCAAAGCGCTGCTGTAACCGTCGCCGTAGAATACATTTCCGAAGAAACTTTCCAGTCTATCCGGCCCTGAAACTAATCCTGTACCCACCAATTCTGAGACTGGAAAAATAAATCCCGAACCGGAAGTTCGAGAGGTGAAAGCCATTTTTTGGCCTTTCAATTGTTCGAGGGTTTGTTTTGCTGAACCTTTCGGGCGCAAAGGACTGTCTTGCCGCACTACAAACACGGAATCGTAGGTATTTCCGCCGGAATAATCGCTGCGAACTTCTGCTAGATACATCCGCGCTTTGGCTAATTGTTCTGCTTTTAATGCGGCGCGCCCTGCTACAAATGCTACATCTGCCCTGTCGGCCCTCAAAGCTTCAACAGCGGCGGTTTCGTCACCGATGACTGCATCCACTGGCATTCCCATTTCTTTAGATAGTATTTGCGCTACTTGATTGGCTTTATTTTGCAAATCTGTAGTGTCTCTACGGTTGGCAAATACGATTCTAATGCGAGTTATGGCTGCTTGTGCTCTTAAATCTAGATCGCCCTTTGGTGCTGTTTGCGCGATCGCCTTCTGCCCGTTCCCAACTACATTCGCTGTCAAACCCCCTAGCAGCAAAAGTCCTGCGCTAGCGCTTGCTAGCACTTTAAACTTTATATTCATTAATCGCTCTCCTACCCAACCACAACTTTTTGATAAGTTATTGCAATAACCTTGATGTTATCCTACAACACTTTTGCTAATTATTTTCAATAGTCTATTGATAATTATTTCTGATATGGCATATGATTAAAAGTGATAAAACTCTGACTATATATATGGTAAAATGCGGCGCAAGCACATGACGTAAAACATCTATGAAAGCCAATCTTGCCGATCAAAATCCGCTTCCCGTGAGTTTTGCAGATGTGGAGGCGGCGGCAAAACGGTTGCAGGGCAAAGCTTTCAAGACGCCGGTGCTTACGTCACAGACTGTCAACAAACAGACGAATTCTCAAGTATTTTTCAAGTGCGAGAACTTTCAGCGGACGGGTTCGTTTAAATTTCGGGGTGCTTGCAATGCTTTGATGCAGCTATCTGAAACGGAAAAACGGCAGGGAGTGGTAACTTTTTCTTCGGGAAATCACGGGCAGGCGATCGCCCTTGCCGCACAGTTGCTCGCTATTCCTGTTACTGTCGTTATGCCGACAGATGCGCCGAAAGTCAAGCAGGAAGCGACTCGCGGTTACGGCGCCGAGATTGTTTTGTACGATCGAACTCAAGTTTCCCGCGAAGAGCTCACTGCTAAAATTGCCGAAGAGCAACACTTGACAATTATTCCTCCCTATGATGACGCCCGGGTGATTGCGGGACAAGGTACGGCGGCGCTGGAATTGATCGCAGAAGTTGGGGAGTTGGATTTGCTATTGGTTTGTTGTGGTGGCGGTGGTTTATTGTCGGGAAGTGCGATCGCAGCTAAAACTTTGTCTCCCCGGTGTAAAGTGATAGGAGTGGAACCCGAGCAAGCAGACGATGCCGCGCGATCGTTCCGCACAAAAACGCTGCAAACAGTCAACAACCCGGATACAATTGCTGACGGCGCGCGCACCCCGTCTTTAGGCAAATTGACTTTTCCTTTGGTACTGCATTATGTGGACGATATGGCAACTGTTTCCGAAGAGGCAATTCGCACTACAATGTTTTTCATGTGGGAACGGATGAAGATAGTTGTCGAACCTACGGGAGTGTTAGCAGCGGCGGCTTTGTTGTCGGGAGTTGTGAAAGCTAAAAATCAGAGAGTTGGCGTAATTGTCAGCGGGGGAAATGTTGATTTGCGGGAGGTCGATCGCTTTTTTTAATGTAGTTAAGTCCGCCAGTTCGTAAGTCCGAAAGTCCGCCAGGGGTTTAAACCCCTGTCTAATAGCAAAAGTCCTCTCAAGAGGACTAAAAAGTCTTCTTTATCTTTAGTCCACTTCAGTGGACTTTAGCTTTGAGACGGGGGTTTCAACCCCCGGCGGACTTTCGGGAAATGCCAAATATTCGGGAAATGCCAAATATTCGGGAAATGCCAAATATTCGGGAAATGCCAAATATTAATGTTGACAAAGTTGACGAAAGTCAATACTTCTCTGGTAAAATGTTCCCACAATAAACTTTAATATCACAGCACAATGTCTTCAGAACCAAACTCAGCCGCTAAATCGACAACTGGTGCAGATGCGATCGATGTGGCGATCGCTTCAGGAATCGATTTTGACGGGACTCCGATTCCAAAAGCAAAATTAGACCTCTACGAAAAAGTAATGGGATTAGAAGGCGCGAGACAGCGCAGTGGTGTATCAAACACCATGCGATCGCGCATTGTTCGTATCGGCGTCAAACACTTGCCTCAAGCAGAACTCGATCCAATGTTAATTGCTGCCGACTTTGCACCGCTAAAAGATAAAGAAGTTGCCTTTTATTACGGCGCTAAGTAAGAATCAGTTTCTTCAGTTGACAGTTGACAGTTGAGAGCTACCTCTGGCTAAAAGGAAGAGAATGGAAAAAGTGAATAATTTTGTTTTATTTCCCCCTAGAAGAAGGAGGCTTTAAATCCATTCTTCTCGGTAACGGAGACAGGCGAGATACAAGATATCAAAGAAACCGGGTTTTTTCCATGATTCAACGCTTTGATGCAATATTTATCGCAAAAACCCGGTTTCTGGCTCAATCAGAAATTGACAAAGGAGAGATTTTTCAATAAGATGAAAGTATCACTGAAATTATCGCTAGGATTAAAGCGATAAATTGCGGAATTGTAATTGCTTCTTTCAGGAATAAATATGATAGAAATACGCTAATTACTGGGTACAACGATGTAATGCTGATGACGCTGATGACTGGCCCGGTTTCAATGGATTTCAGGAAAATCAAAGATGCCGCAGTTCCGCAAACACCGATTAATAAACCAGATACGATTCCGGCAATATTTCCATCAAGACTCAGGTCTTTACTATTGGCAAAAATGAATAATGTAGTTAAAATAGCACCGATTGTTTCATAGACGAAAACTGTTTTATAGTCAATAGATTTAGTTGCCAACTTGCCCAAAAATCCCCAAAAGCCGTATAATAAAGAACAGATTAGTGCATAGATTAACCAATTTGGGATTTTAACCATTGTTTCAAGAGTTTAAGTGCATTATTTGGTGTTTTTTCTACTCGATTTGCGATCGCAGTTGATGACTTTTGACCCATCGCCACCTGCACGGTTCTTAACTCTCAGGTTTTAAAGCACGTTCCATCAACGATAAAACAGCTTGTTCGGGAGTAATTTCACCATTCAGCAAACGGTAAACTTGACGGGATACAGGGACTTCTATCTCGCGCTGATCCGCCAAATCAATTAACACATTAGTAGTATTAACTCCCTCAGCAGTGCTCTGCAATTCCTGCACAACTTCCTCTAAAGACTTCCCTTTCGCCAATCCGAAACCAACTCGATAATTGCGCGACAAAGCACTATTGCAAGTAGCGAGTAAATCTCCCAAACCAGACAAACCATAAAAAGTTTCAGCCCTAGCCCCTAAACGAACTCCCACTCGAATCATTTCCGGTAAAGCGCGAGTCAACAAAGCAGATTTAGCATTAGTTCCTAATTGTAAACCATCGCAAACACCAGCGGCGATCGCAAAAACATTCTTTAAAGTCCCACCCAACTCAGTCCCCAAGGGATCTTGATTCACATAAACCCGAAAAATATCGGAACTATAAATAGTCTGTACTTGCTTCGCCGCTGCTTCATCCAAACTCGCCGCTACCGTCGCCGCCGGTAATCCTTGTTGGATTTCTTCGGAAAGATTGGGGCCAGAAAGTACGACAATTGGATTGTGAGGAAAGGCATTTTGCCAGATTTGAGATGGAGTACGGGTTGTCGCGGGGTCTAAACCTTTGGTGACGGTAACTATAATTGTACTGGGAGTTAGTTGTAAAGCTAAAAGCCGATCGACTGTTTCGCCAACTCCTTTCATCGAAACCGCCGAAACTACAACATCCGCGCCAGTTATAACCGATTCTAGACTAAAAGAACTGCGACGCGACCACAAATTCACCCGATCGCCCTTTTTGCTTCCTAAATTTGCCAGGGCTGAACCCCACGCACCTCCACCTATTATTGTCAGAATTGTCATAGGGTTTGTAGTAAGGACTTTAGTCCTTATTGGTGGCCTATTGGCCTATAGTTTAATTCTGAGGACTGAAGTCCGAACGATCTAACTTTACAATTAATTTGCGTTAATCTGCGTACATCTGCGATTAAAAAATCCTGATTCTACAAATGCGGCCGCAATCCGTAATGACGGTAACGCCAATAATCGCGTAAAATGCGATCGTGATCGAAACACAATTGACTGGGAATCTGCCAAGATTCAAAAACTTGTAAATTTTTAGCATCATCGGCGGCTTGAGGTTCGCCGGTTGCCGCAGCCAAGAATACTATACTGATTGTATGTTTGCGCGCGTCGCGATTTGGATCGGAATAAACGTAAAATTGCTCGATTAATTCTACATTCAAACTCGTTTCTTCTAAAGCTTCCCGTTTCGCCGCCGTCTCTACCGATTCCCCGTAATCCACAAAACCCCCGGGAATAGCCCAGCCGTAGGGAATATGCAGACGTTCTATGAGAACTATTGGTCGGTGCGGGCGATCGACTAATTCAATGATAATATCAACTGTAGGAGCAGGATTTCTATAAGTCATTTGCGAAGCAAGAACGAAGAAGGAAGAAGGAAGAAGGAAGAAGGAAGAAGGAAGAAGGAAGAAGGAAGAAGGAAGAAGGAAGAAGGAAGAAGGAAGAAGGAAGAAGGAAGAAGGAAAAATTTAACACAATAAGCCTGTAGGGGGGGGTTCACCGACAATCCTGACAGTGCAAACAAATCAAATAAACCTGCCCCCACCCCAATATAAAACCTGCTGCTGGGTGACATTGGCGCAAGAAGATGTGCGACCAAACCGGCAGTTCTACAATATATTTGCATATAATGTACTAATTGCCATAGACAAAAAAGAGAAATTGAAAGTATGCCTAAGTGGCTGGGAAAAGTTTTAGGTATCGGTGCGGGTACAATCCTCCTACTAGGTGCAACTGGATACTGGTACGTCTTTATTGCCGGAGCACCTCAATTAGACCCTCCGAAAATCATAGTCGATGCCGACATAAAATTTGAACTCAAAACATATAAAAGTGCTGCTATGAATTCAGAGCGCACCTACGGCTTAATTTTACCACCAGCGTATGCAAAAAATCCCAAACAGCGCTATCCAGTGATTTTTTTGCTGCACGGCGGGCACGGAGATGCGCGCGCTTATCAAGACAAAGCTGCGGTTACTTCGGTACTCCACGATTTGTATAAAAGCAAAAGATTGCCGCCGTCAATTATCATTACTCCCGATGGAAATGACAAGCGGGGAACCAGCCCTTTGTGGGACCCGCAGTATTTTGATGGGCCGAATGGTAAAGTAGGAAGTGCGATCGGCTCCGAATTGGTTCAAATCGTAAAATCGCGCTACAGGACGCTCGAAGACCCCAAATTCTGGGCAATGGGAGGACAATCTTCCGGGGGGTGGGGAGCTTTTAATATTGGTTTGCGATATTTAAATAATTTTAATATTTTGTTCAGCCATAGTGGTTATTTTACCGATCAAAGTGGGAAAGCTAACAGTCCTAAATATTTAGTACCGAAACTTTCTGCAAAAGACAGACAGCGGCTGCGCGCTTATTTGGATGCCGGGGAAGGAGACGAAAATTTTCTGACTTCTACGCAACAGTTTCACGAACAATTAAACAGTTTGGGTATTAGCAACGAGTTTAACAAATTTCCTGGAGGACACGGAATAGTTGGCCCGGATGTGGGTTGGAATTATTGGCACAAGCATTTGGCGGATTCTTTGAGTTATGTGGGAAAACAGTTTAAGATAGCGAGTGATGTCAAATAGTCTCATTCTTTTATCTCCGGCATCATTATTGTATGTCATTGTTCGCAGTGCGTTGGCATCGCAATTAGCCTCTGTGATAGCTTTCATAAGATATCCCTACGACAAATGTTTTAACAGTTGACAGTTGACAGAAGAGCCCGCCCGCGAAGTCGAGGGGTTGACAGCTTGCGCGCTCGCGACTTGCCCGCCCGCGAAGTCGAGGGGAGTCGAAGAGTTGACAGCTTGCGCTGAGCGAAGTCGAAGAGTTGACAGTTGAGTGCGAAGTTTTTAAGCTGGGGATTTAAGCCCCTGCCTAAAAACAATCCACCTCAAGGTGGGGGCTTAAATCCCCTGTGCTCTGGTTAAAATTATAAAGGTGAACTGTGTTATCCCAAAAAACTAGGATTGGACTTTGGACGGCATCATTTTTAACGGGATTGGTAGGAGTTATTAACCTGTTGTCTGCTGTAACTCCCAGTTTACCCGATCGCCGAAATTGGCTAGAACCATTTTTTCCTTTTCCCGTGCGGGCGGGCGGACATTTTTTTGCAGCCGTGATCGGATTTATGCTGCTAACTCTGGCAACTAATTTGTTGCGGCGCAAACGAATTGCTTGGTTGCTGACGGTGGGATTGTTAATTGCTTCTATTTTAACTCATTTAATCAAGGGATTAGATGTTGAAGAAAGTTTGCTTTCTGGGGTGCTGCTATTTCAGTTATTGGTAATGCGGAAGACGTTTACTGCCAAATCAGATCGCCCTTCAATTGCTCAAGGAATTCGAGTTTTACTGGGGGCATTGCTGTTTACCATCGCTTACGGCACGGCGGGTTTTTACATTTTAGACAGGCGTTTTGAAGTCAACGAACGAGCAATTAATTTCGATTGGGATGATGCTATATTCCAGACTTTTGCGATGTTTTTTACGGCGGATAATGCCGGATTAGTTCCGAAAACTAGGTTTGCTAGCTTTTTTGCAAATTCGATTTATGCTGTGGGTGCGGTGACAATTGGTTATGCACTTGTGATGCTGTTGCGACCTGTTTTACAGCGAGATTCGGGAAGTATTGTAGAACGGAATAAAGCTCAACAAGTTGTAGCAGAACACGGGCGGACAACGCTAGCAAGATTGGCTTTGCTTGAGGATAAATCTTATTATTTTAGTCCGTCGGGTAAAAGTACGATCGCCTACGTGCCCAAAGGTAGAGGTGCGATCGCCCTCGGAGACCCCATCGGCCCCCCAGAAGACCGCAAAGAGGCTATTCTGGGATTTCAAGAGTTTTGCGATCGCAACGATTGGTATCCTGCATTTTATCAAACTTTGCCCGACGATATAGAAATGTATCATAATCTCGGTTTTCGAGTAGTGCAAATTGGCGAAGAAGCGATTGTCGATCTCAAAACTTTTACTCTCAAAGGTAAGGCAAATCAAAACTTGAGAACTGCTATCAACCGATTGACAAAAGCTGGTCATCAAGTCGAATTTTACGAACCTCCTTTAGCTTTGGAAGTGATGCGGCAAATGAAATTAGCGAGCGACGAGTGGCTGCAAATGGTTCAGGGTGCGGAAAAACAGTTTTCTGTCGGTTGGTTTGATGAGGCATATTTGCAGAAAACTCGCGCTATAGTCATCTACACTCCCAACGGCAAAATTAGTGCTTTTGCTAATATGATATCTGCGGGCGATCGAGTTATTGGAGTTGATTTGATGCGCCGTCGCACTGAGGTTGAAAATGGTACGATGGAGTGTTTGTTTGCTTCGATGTTGCAGAACTGTCAAGAGTTGGGCTATGCAGAATTTGATTTGGGTTTGTCGGCTTTGGCGGGAGTCGGAGAACCTGGAAAATCTGGGCGGTTGGAAAAGTTTTTAATTTATCTTTCGGATCACTTGAGCAAGTTTTATAATTTTAAGGGATTGCACAGTTTTAAAGATAAGTTTGGGCCGCGCTGGGAACCTCGTTACTTTGTTTATCCGAGTTGGGGAAGTTTGCCGGATGTTGTGGTTGCTTTGATTAGGGCCGATTCGGGCGATCGACTTTTGGACTATTTGCGCCCGGGAAGCTAGGCAAACGGTTCGTAGTACGGACTTTAGTCCGCATCCGATGGATTACCACAACAAAAACGGTTCGTAGTGCGGACTTTAGTCCGCAGCCTCATAGCGGACTAAAGTCCGCACTACGAACCAAATCTTATCGTTGTCAATCGAACGGACATGATATGACTACTGACTAATGACTACTGTTCGTAGTGCGGACTTTAGTCCGCAGCCTCATAGCGGACTTAAGTCCGCACTACGAACCAAATTTTCTCGTTGTCAATCGAACGGACATGATATGACTACTGACTAATGACTCATGACTAAGTTATGCCAAGCCGCGCAGCGGTACGCGCTGCTTCTGCAAAATCTGTGAATACAGCTTTTCCAACTCAGTAATATTCTGACTGAGAGTGTAACGCTCGATCGCCCGTTGGCGTGCTTTTTGACCCAGCAGCATTCCAAACTCAGGATGATCCGAAAACAGCGGCAGCAAAGTTTGCAACTGACTCCGCACTCGCTGAGTGTTCAAAACTATCCCCGCGCCTTCCTCCAAAGCTTCACCGTCAGCACCGGCATCCGTTGCCAAACAAGCTAAACCGCAGGCCATCGCTTCCAGCAGCGACAGCGACAATCCCTCCACCAAAGAAGGCAGAATAAATACATCTGCACCCCGCAGAATTTCGATCCGGCGTTCCTCCTCAGCGACAAATCCGAGCCACACAATGCCGTCATCTTCGCCGTAGGACAGTTGCAGCGAGGCGGCTAGGGGCCCGTCGCCTACGATCGCCAATACGTTACCTGGCCCAAAATTGCACTGTTTCCAAGCCTTCAGCAAAGCCTCAACATTTTTCTCTGGGGCAATGCGGCCTTGATACACAAAAAGTCGATCGGCCTTTAACTGCGACTTCAACCCCGAAGGCCCGGGCGAATACTTCTCGGCATCTACGCCGTTGGGAATCACAGCTACCCGTTCTTCCGGTACTCCCAACTTCACCAAAATATCCCGCTGAATGTTAGAAAAGACGATCGTCGAGTCGTAGTGAGCCAAAAATGGAGCGTACAGTTGATACATCAGGTGTTGCGTTCCCGATGTTAAATTCCGCAATTTGCGATCGAACGGCGGGTGAAAAGTCGCCACCAAAGGCAAATTCAATTCTTGACAAATTTCCGGCAGCAAAAAGTCTAGAGGCGAAAGCGTCAGAGAAGCGTGAACAACATCGGGTTTCAGCCGCCGCAGAGACTTCATCAAAACTGTGCGGGATTTGAGAGTCGGAATCGTATAAATTTGCGATTTGTAGTGACAAGGTAAAGAAACTTCGTTGCAACTCGCGGGCGAAAGCGAATTAGTAAATGAAGTTGGAGACATGGACGAGCCCCATTTCCCATTTGCCACGCTCCACGCCGTATTGTTCCTGTCCAATGGGCCCGCTTCTTGGGCAAAGTGCAGGAAACTAACCTGGTATCCCCGGTCTAACAGTGCGTTAGTGACTTCCCTAGAGTAAGTTACGTTACCGCAAAAAGGTGATTTTTTTCCTAGCCAAGCGATGTGCATTCGAGTAAATCAGAGTTTGTTAAGCAGAAGGAAGAAGGAAGAAGGAAGAAGGAAGAAGGAAGAGTGCTTATATAGCAAGCTTTATTGCCATCTGTATCTTACGTTTAATTAGGTGGATTTACTTGTTTGATTGGAGTCGATCGACTTTGCTATTAGTGCTACGGGAAATATACCAGGTTAAGACGCCACCTGCGATCGCCAATCCTGCCAAAGCCAAAAATACCGTCGGCAAACCCAGAAATGTTTCGGCTACTCCTGCTAAAGCTAGTGGTAAACTCAAAGCGATATTCGTCGCATTGTTTTGCAGCCCGAAGACTTTTCCCCGCATTTCTTCTGGGGTTTCTGCTTGAATTGTCGTCTGCATCGGCACTCCCACCAACGACGCAAACAAACCCAACAGCGTAATGAACAGCACCGAGATCCACAAATGGTGTGTAAAAGCAGAAAGACCCATCAGAGCCACTGCCATGCCAACCGATCCGATTAAACTAAGTTGGGAATGAGAAAATTTGTGACCGAGATAGCCGACAGTCGTTGCCCCAACAGCCATTCCGACTCCCACCGCAGCCAGCAAAAAGCCAAATTGCGACGCTTTCATACCGGGCAGGATTTCCGCCAGCCGCACCGCTAGCACTGCTAAGGCTGCAAAAATGGAAAATAGAATAATTAGTTGAATTAAAGCATTGCGGACTTTCGGCTGATCGTTGATGTAACGCAAACCGTCTTTTAAATCTGCTAGAGGATGTGGCGGTTCATGTTCGGCTTCGTTTTTTTCGCCTGTTTTCATCGACAGCAACAGCACTCCGGCGAAGGCGTAACTGCCGCCTACTACTAATTCTTTACCAATTCCGAGTCCGCCACCGAGGTTGGTAAATAGGTTGTCTGCTAAGGCTAGTAAGGGTTCTCCGACTGCGAAGCCGATAATCACCGAACCCATCATGGTTGTGGTGTAGAGCGAGTTGGCCGATAGCAGGTGGCGGCGTTCCACAATTAGGGGAATCACTGACTGTTCTGCTGGCGCGAAAAATTGAGTTAAGGTCGAAACTAGGAATGTGACTAGCAGCAGCAAGCAGAATCCGAGCGGTAGTTGACCGAGTTCAAACCCGTCGGAGAGCCACAGCAGCAGGGGTAATGTTAAGACGAAGCCTCCGCGCAGCAGGTTTGTGGCTACGAGCACGGCTTTTTTTGACCAACGATCGACATAAACGCCCGCAGCAGCCCCAAATAATACCGCAGGTATGGTAAAGGCGATCATAATTGCCGATACCCATCTGCTGATGGTTTGATCTGCTGCTTGAAACCGGCTGGCTACGAGGGCGATCGTCAGTACGAGATAAACTTTATCTGCTAGTTGCGAAAAAACTTGCCCGCTCCACAACGCTAGAAAATTGCGGTTTTTGAGCACCGGCAGAAATCCGGTTTCTTTTTCGGGAGTTTCCGCTACTGCTTCGGAGAGTTCTGCTGTTGGCTCCGGGATGGCTGCGGGTTGTTGGCTGTTGCCGTTACTTGACTCTGTTTCTGGATTTGTGGGATATTTGTCCATCTCTGGGTCTTGGGCGTTGCTCCATTGTCGATCGGCAAAAATGCGATCGGAGTTAAAATCTGGAAAATTGTCTCGTTCTTCCATCTTGTGGTGGGTCACAGCTAAAACAGATATTCTCAAATCATTATCGGACAGTCGCATCATAGGATTTGGGGTGAATCGCCTGGGATGGTTGAGCTTGGGGGGAATGGGAATTTCAAATTGAGGCGTTAACCTCTAATTTTAATAACTCGTAACTTTTCTTATTATCTACTGTTGCAAGAATCTTGAAAATTTACCTAAAATTACTTACCAGAAAGAATTGCTTGAAAGCCGGAACCCTTCTAGGGATGAATTAAAATCAGACTGTTCCTCACTTTAACGCTCTACCTGGAAAGTAGAGGTCGCTGTCAACTGTCAACTGTCAACTGTCAACTGAAAAGTTCGGATATCCCGCAAGCTGGGGTGATATTTTCTCTCAACATTCAAATTTTAAAACTCAAAACTCTCCAAGTAAGTGTCGATCGAGCTTCCCGATCGAATCGTGCAACCTAAATGATACTGGGCATATTGCCGCAAAATATTTTCTACTGACATCCAAGCCGTGCGATCGGCAATCTCCTCTTCTAGTTCTGCACTACCCAACTGTTGCAGCGCCGCTAATTCTTTAGCATTAATCTGAAAATTTGTCAAGTGTTTGCTGTCACTCGTTTGCGGGGAACGGGAAGCGGATCTGTACAAGCTACCGGTTTGGAAAGAGAGTTCTGCCTCTAAGTTAGCTAGCTCGGGCAAGCTGAAGGTTCCCCCAGAGGGTATACTAAACCCGGTTTTCCAGTTCGGATCTGTGAAATTTGGGACGATCGGTTGTCTGGTGGCGCAGCAGACTTGGACTTGGGGTGCGAGGCCTGCTAGGGCTAGCAAGTGAAAAATTCCTTGGGTGAGGTGGGCGACAAGCACGGCGGCGGATTGGATTTCCGTGCGATCGGACAAACGCTCCAAACGACTCAAGTGTTCGCCCAGCAACAAGAAGAGTGATTCTTGCGGTTCATCGGATAAAGCGCTGGCGATCGCCAATTCGGCCAGATATTGCGCGGCTGATAGTTTTCCCAAATTGCGGCTCAAACCCGGATAGGATTCAACGGTGCTAGCTTGAGTAATCTTGTCGAGCGATCGACCTTTGGCGATCAGCAATTCGTTGACGACAAATAACTCGCTTCTACCGCCAATGCTCGATCGTTGTTTGCGAACACCCGGTGCTACGGCTTTAATTAAGCCGAATTCCCGTGTCAAAACTGTCAGCAGGCGATCGGATTCGCCGATCGGTGCACTCT
>NZ_JAAFKD010000049.1 GCF_013299165.1 Microcoleus sp. bin38.metabat.b11b12b14.051 | reverse complement strand
CCAGTTGCAAAACTGCGACCAAAGGTTGGCGCTTTCGCGCTGCTGTAAGGTGGCTGTCATGTGTTTATGATTGCTTTATTTGGTTTTCAATGTTCGTGACGGCTTTGTGTTCCGCCATGTAAATAAATATAAAGTATCTTCTAAGCTTTGTAAAGACCTGTAACAACAGATTAACTGATGTAAGGTATAAGCTGGAGTTATGGGCTGTAAGAATTGCTGCTAAAGACCAAAGAATTGACTAAAAAAGAGAAAGCCTGGAAGCGCGTCGCTTTCAGGCACGGGATAGTCAGTTGATTTGAGATAAGAGATCGGAGATTTTTGATTGATTCCACAGATAAATCTGGCGGATATCTCTGATTTGTAAAGTTTGTTTGAGATATAGGACTCCGGTTGTGAAGCCGATATCTCTCTTGAAGCGAGATCAAGATACAGACTTTTGCTGGCTGGGTATCATAACTAGGGCCCAGTAGGGAACCTCCCCGGGCTCGACATCGCCGATCGCCCGAATCCTCTGATTTGGCATAGTTGCGCGTTCTATATATAATGCGCGATCGAACTGTCCCAACTCAATCAACACGTCTCGGACTTTCGCAAAGTGCCTCCCCAGCTTAATAATTACAGCAGCATCAACCAGCGCTAGCCGATCGCGCAAAACATCAGCATCCAGCGTCGCAGGCATAATGCTTAACACATCGTTGCGGTAAGTCAGCGGCACTCCCAACGCACTCGCACTCGCCATTGTCGAAGAAATTCCCGGCACAACTTCCGTGGTAAATTTGTCCGACAATCGGTTAAACAAATACATAAACGTGCCGTAGAGAAAAGGTTCGCCCTCGCACAAAACCGCCACATCCCGCCCTTCGCTGAGGTGGGCGGCAATTTTCTCGGCTGCAATATCGTAATACGGTTGAGACGATCGCGTTGGACTAAAAGGCAGCGGCATCGGAATTTCAATTTGCTCTTCTCGCAAATAATCTGCGACGATCGCCCGCGCGAGCACCTTACCGTTTTCCATCGCCGGATACGCAATCACCGGCACCGATTGCAAAATCCGATAAGCTTTCAATGTAATCAATTCTGGATCGCCAGGGCCGATGCCCAATCCGTACAATTTACCAGTAGTCTTAGTCATAGTTCGTCCTCTTTAGCTAACGCATTCACGGCTGCTGTTGCCATCGCACTGCCACCGCGCCGCCCGTGTAGCGCGATAAATGGCACTCCCCGACTGTTGGCAGCGAGTTCAGCTTTGGATTCCGCCGCCCCCACAAATCCTACCGGGAAACCCAGAATTAACGCCGGTTTCGGAGCTCCAGCATCCAACATTTCTAGCAGTCGGAATAAAGCAGTCGGGGCATTGCCGATCGCGACAACTGCACCATCTAACTTATCTAGCCACAAATCGAGGGCTGCTGCCGATCGAGTATTGCCGATTTGCCGCGCCAATTCCGGGACTTCGGGATGCCAGAGGGTGCAAATCACTGGATTGTCGGCGGGTAGGCGTTTGCGGGTGATGCCTTCGGCTATCATGCGGGCGTCGCAGAGAATCGGCGCGCCTGCTGCGAGGGCTTGGCGCCCGTGGGTGGCGGCAAAGGGGGAAGCTGCTAAGTCTTTAACGATATCGATCATTCCGCAACTGTGAATTAGTCGTACTGCGACTGTTTCTAAGTCTGGTGGTAGGTTTGACAAGTCTGCTTCGGCGCGGATTGTGGCGAAGGATTTTTGGTATATTTCTGTTCCGTCTCGGATGTAGTCAATCATTTAAATAATTGGGCATGGGGCATTGGGCATTGGGCATTGGGCATTGGGCATGGGGCATCTCGCCCTGAGCGAAGTCGAAGGGTGGGGCATTGGGCATTGGCCAAACAGGGCATTGGGCATTGGGCATTGGGCATTGGAAATTGGGAATTAAAAGACTGTACTTAACTTTATTTGAAACTGCTATGGGTGGTTTGTTTGATTTGTGGAATAGCTTTTTTAATGAATCGCGAAGGCGCGAAGGAAGAAAGAGAAGGGGAATTTATTACAATTTGTCTGTTTTAATGGGATATATTTTTTTAATTCTGATTTTTGGGAATAAGAAATTCTTGCAATTTTGCGATCGCCCATCGATCGCAAAATTCACTGAATGAGTCACCCGGTTCTCGCATTTGCTGGTACACTCGCAACATTCGCTCGATCGCCCTGGGCATCTCAGGTACACTGATAGCTGGGAAGATTTGCCGTCCAAAGGGTAAGTCTTTTTTACCTGCATAAATGTTGTAAGCTGCGATCGTCTGGTTTTCTCGTTGAATCTGAGTTCCTACTAGGGTGATGTCAATCGGCTGGTGTTGGGCGCAGGACTTTTCGCAGCCGCTGAAATGGATATTGATCGATCGGTCGATCGTCAGTTTTTGGGCTAAATCCCTTACCATTGCTAGGGCGTCACTTTGAGTATCTGTCGCGGATGACGCGCAGCCACTGCTACCGGCACACGCAATTAAGCAAGAATCTAGGCGAGTTGCGGATGAGTGCAATCCTAATTCGGCGATTTGCTGTTTGACTTCAGAAACCTGGGGGTTGGGGATGTCGGAAATCACCAGATTTTGCCACGGCGTTAGTCTCAGGGTGCTGCTGGCTAGATTTTGGGCTAAATTTGCTAAATTTCGCAGTTGCTTTGATTCTAGCCTACCGAGAGGCAGTGCAATGCCGATGTAGGAGAAATCGGACTGTCGTTGGGGGTGAATGCCTAGATTGCTGTTGCGTGCGATCGCTCTTGAATGTGCGGTCAAAAGCCTCTCAGGGGCAGGCAAGATGCCTACCCCACAAGAGTTTTGGGAGATGTCTCTTTCTGAAAGATCGATCGACCTTCGCCGGAATGCAAACGGTAAGTTTTGCTCTACTTTTTCTAGGTAAATTTCAGCGTCCCAATCAGCGAGTAGATGACGTAAGCGCGGTTTTTTGCCATTAATTCGAGGCTGATATTTGGTATATTCAAGATATACGTTAGTTAGGGCTGCTAATACTGCAATACATTGCGATTCTTCGATGATAATTCCTGTATCGCCGTTCAAGTACAGCCGAAAAACTATTTCGGATTTGGTCGAGATTCTTTCTGCTACTAATAAGATATCGTTCCGTAGATTGCGGATCGAAACTGTTTCGCCGCCGTCAAAGCCAATACTGAATTTAGCGGAAAGTTCCGATAATTCGGGATGAGTTTGCAAATAATCATCCCAAGCTGCAACCAGCGGGCGAGTATCAACTAACTGTTGGCGATCGATTCCTGCTGTTGGGCTTGCCATTATATTGCGAATTGGGTCAACTTCAACGCGGCGAGATGCTAATCCCAATTCCTGTAACTCGCGCCAAACCGACGGGGGAATTTCTGAGTGCAATTCTCGGATTTGCAAATTTGCCCGATTTGTGACTTGCAAAGAGCCGGTACTGTAGCGATCGATCAAATTGGCGATCGACCAACACTGCTGTACATTTAAAATTCCCCCCGGAATCCGCATCCTCGATAAAACTCCGTCTCGGGCTTGGGAACCGTAAAATAAGCCCGGACAAGTCGGTAAATCAGTCAAAGCTAACAAATAATCTCCTTCCCCGTGCGACGCAGGGAACTTACAATTTAGTTGACAGTTGACAGTTGACAGTTGACAGATGAGTGCGACCTCTCCAGGTCAGGGAGACGATTGGAGTCATCAATAATCTGATTTTAATTTCTCCCTACAAAAGAGAGGCTTTAAACCAATTTTTTCTGGTAAACGTGCCAAAAGCGCCCTGAAATCGGCATTCTGACTTTCACAGTTGCGGCACAGCGCCGGAATTGCACCGGACTTTCCCGCTTTCAGGTTTCAGAAATGTATCATAAGTCGATCGCCCGCAGCGAAAAATATTAAATTTCTTAACAAATGGCTGGTTATTTTGTATAGTTGCTAATAGGATCTCGCCAGTACAGAGGAATATTCCAGGTGTAGCAAAGCTTTGAGATTTCTACCTCAGCCTCGCAGTGACAGAAATACGTTTTTTTCGTCCAGGACTGTACAATAGACCTCTTGCAAAAATCCTTTTAATCAAATTTTCGGACGTGCAAGATGCCCATCCCACAAGAGAAAAAATTTTTGTGGGATGGGCATCTTGCCCGTCCCAGGTATTTTTGCAAAAGGTCTAATAAACATCTGATAGATTTTTCACCTATTCTAGCTGTGTGGTGGATTTTTTCGTTTGTCCAAATATAAAATTAACCCTATTGCACCAAAGAGTAATGGCAAACACCAAGACTGCAAAAACCACCATACAATGAGAGCAAATGACCAACGTTCTGAGACTGGGATATATTCTAGGTCTGGTTTGCCGTCGTACCAATATGGGCTAATCCAAACCATCCCATATGCTATCACATATACGAGCAGTGGATAAACAGTAAATGTCACAATTATTTGGTTGCGAAGATTCATAAAATAACAACGCTGATTTTATTTGATAGTTAATTTTGCTTCTTTTTGGCGATCGCCCATTTTGCCTGTAATCGTAATGTTTCCGGGGCGTAGCGCTCGAAATGTGCCAGGTTCTGCGCCCATGTGGTAAAAAGAGCGATCGAGCAAAGGTGTCGGATTGTCAGGTCTGCGGGGTACATTAGGCTCATATTGTTGATAGTCTGGAGTCCGAAAGCTGCAAGATATCGGGGGAAGTAATTTACCAGTTGAATCAGAAGCTATCATTGCAAAGGTAATGCGATCGCCCACGCGCACTGTTGCCACTTCCGGTTGAATCCGAACATTCCAATCTTGCGGATAAACAGTACCGGACATCTGGAGTGTTTCTTTACCTTTTTTAGCCAACACAACAAACTTTCCCGGTGCAATTCCAGTTACAGTTCCATCTGGAACAATTGTGATAATTCCTGGATTTTTAGACAACCATACCCAAGATTTATCGGAACGGGCAAACGCTGATACGATACAATCAGAATCACTGCGTTCTCCTATTTTTATTTTAGTCGTTTTACCTACAATTAAAGGGTTGACATTTTCAAATTTGTAATCGAGGCAAGGGGTAGCTTTATGCTCGCCAATCTTAAGCGGATTGAAGTTAGGTAATGCTGTACAACTCATTAATCCTAATGATTGTGTAAGTGCAATTCCGTAGATAATCAGGGTTGATTGTTTTTGACGATTCATTTGCGTTAGATGTATCAATCAAAGATTTATACAATTCAAGTCAGAGTGTTTCTCAATAAAATAGCAATCCCAGATTATTATTGAAAATTGATAAGTAGTAATTAGCAGTCAGGGCGCAATGCAGAAATGGCTTTCGGTGGTGGGAATTGGGGAAGACGGACTTTTGGGATTGAGCCCGATCGCCCGATCGTTACTCGATCGATCTAAAATCATTGTCGGCGGCGCGCGCCACCTCGCAATGCTACCAACCGACGACACTCGCGAACACTTGGTTTGGAGCTCGCCGCTACAAGCAACTATCGACAGCATCATCAGCCGTCGCGGCGAGTCTGTCTGCGTGCTCGCAAGCGGCGATCCGATGTGTCACGGGATTGGTGTCACGCTGTTGCGCCGCATTCCGATTTCGGAAATGATTGTGATTCCCGCAGCATCGGCTTTTAGTCTGGCTTGTGCGCGTTTGGGTTGGGCGCTGGCGGATGTTGAGACTTTCAGTTTAACAAATCGCCCGATCGCCTCGATCGCCCTAGCTTTGTCTCCCGGTACACGCTTGCTAGTCTTGAGTGCCGATCGACATACGCCCGATCTTGTAGCGAAAATGTTGACACAGCGGGGGTTTGGCAGCAGTTTAATCACAGTGTTCGAGCGGATGGGGTCGGAGGCGGAACGGCGGATCGAGGGGGTTGCAGCAGCTTGGAATGCGACGGATTTAGCCGATTTGAATACGATCGCCATTGCAGTTGTAGCCGATCGCGAAACTCTGCTGCTTTCGGGCACTTCTGGCTTACCGGATGCAGCCTATCGCCACGATGGACAGTTGACGAAACGGGAGGTTAGAGCCGTTACGCTGTGTGCGTTAGCGCCGATTCCGGGGGAGTTGCTGTGGGATGTGGGGGCGGGCTGCGGTTCGATCGCGATTGAGTGGATGCGGAGTCATCGGAGTTGTCGGGCGATCGCGATCGAACGCCATGCAACTAGACTGGAATACATTGCCGAAAATGCGTCTAATTTGGGTGTTCCCGAACTCAAAATCATCGCGGGAGACGCGCCCGCTGCTTTGGCAAATTTGCCTCAACCAAATGCAATTTTCATCGGTGGCGGTGTCACCGCAGAAGCTTTGCTGGAAACTTGTTGGAATGCTTTAGGTGAAGGTGGCCGATTAGTTGTGAATGCGGTGACTATTGAGAGTGAACTTACGGTGCTGCAATGGCATTCTTTGCATGGCGGAGAATTGATTAGAATTGGGATTCAGCGCGCTGGGGCGATCGGATCTTTTCTCGGTTGGAAACCGCTAGCACCGATTACTCAGTGGGCGGTAGTTAAGTGATAAAGTAATTCCCAATCTTCTATTGAGAAATACTTTGGCGAGATTTGAGTTCATAGTAGATGGCCCACCTGTATCACAACAAGCTCGTAGGCGAGCTCTTCTCAAAGCTTGGAAAGTGACGGTAAGGGAAGAGGCTGAAAAATACTGGTCTTCGGAACAGAAAACAGCTACTGGTCTAGTTATGCTCCAGATAACTTATTTCTACGATTCTGTTAAAATCGATGTGGACAATATAGAACTCATTTGATATCTATTCTGCGTAAATCTCAGAAACCGGGTTGATCTCGGTATTTCTCGTAACCAACCCAAAAACTCGTAGAAACCCGGTTTCTTGCCCCGGGCGTAAATCTCAGAAACCGGGTTAATCTCGGTATTTCTCGTCACCCAACCCAAAAACTCAAAGATGTCAAATGGGTTCTATAGTAAAGCCAATTCAAGATGCAATTATCGGGCTAGCCTATGTCGATGACGATCAAGTAACTGATGTCCTCGCCCGCAAGAGGAATTTATCAACTAACTTTAAAGTAGAAAATATGACCTCGATTCTAGCGGAAGGATTTGCCCGTGGTAATGAATTATTGCACATTCTCGTAATTGATGCTCCTGATCCAGAGGTACTGACATGATGGCAACCCTAACTGCAAACAGAGAAAGAGAGCAATTGCTAAAAATAGCAGAGGAGTATCGTCAGAAAGGTTATGAAATTTTATTTCCTCCAAATCTTGAAGATTTACCTGAATTCCTCAAAAGTTATCCCCCAGATTTGATCGTGCGTCGGGGGGAAGAGTCAGTGATTATTGAAGTCAAATCGCGCACTTCACTCAACTCATCGTCTACTCAATATTTAGCCCAAGCAGTAGCAAAAAATCCTGGTTGGAGGTTTGAGTTAATGATGACTAACTCTGAGGATGCAGTAGATATTCCCAAAGCTGAGGATTCTTTTCAAGAGTCTGAAATAGAGTTGGGCTTGCAAGTCGCTAAGCAACTTGTCACACAACATCTAGAGTCGGCTATGCTATATTCCTGGTCTTTAGTTGAGGCAACTTTGAGGATTGTTGCCCAAAAAGAAGAGTTAAGTTTGCAAAGATTAGAGCCGCATTATTTAGTCAAAAAACTAACAGCAGAGGGCGTAATTTCTAAATCTGAGTATCAGTTGCTAATGAATTCACTTTCTTTACGCAATCCTATTGCTCATGGCTTCAAAAGCACACAACTTACGGAAAACTCTGTATACGAGCTCATTGCAATTGCAGCTAAACTATTGAAGGATCTGCATTCTAGCGAAGAAGCTGAATAAAAGTTTAAAAATCAGGAATTACGTATAGCAGTTGACAGTTGACAGTTGACAGTTGCAGAGTAAGGAAATCAAACCGTTTATGCTATGGGATATCAGCTCTATTCATCAGGTTATACCATTTTTCTAAAGATGCAATAGAGATAAACGACCATTGGACATTGTAGTTATCTCCTTGACCTTTTGATAAAACTCTATCATAACTTTAAAAAAATGGTATAAGGTTCGTAGTGTGGACTTTAGTCCGCTCTTATTGCGGACTAAAGTCCACACTACGAACCATTTTTGTTATGGTAATACCATTTTTTAAAGATATGGTAGAGATACAGAACAATTGGGCTTTGTAATTATTTCCTTTACCTTTACATGAAAGTTTCTCATAATTTTAAAAAAATGGTATTATTTATGTCCTCACCTCTGTGGCGATTGCTATAACTCCTCAAACAAATAGGTTGGGTTTAAGACAATTAAACCCAACCTATTAATTCAATCAAACTTCAGAGTTTAGCCTTGATTTACACCGAAGTTTTCAAGCTGTCCCGCGACTCTTGAAGCCGATCGACATTAACGACATTTGCCACAGATTCCTTAATCGGTTTCCGGGCTTCAATTAAAGTCAGAGCTTTGTTGACACCTTCAGGTAAAATCACCACCAAACTGCCCTTCGGCGCTTCGTCTAAAGCCTTGTTAACAGCAATTGTTTCGTCGAGAATCAACTCGTATTGAACTTTGGATTGATCTGGGGTGCGTGCGGCAATAGCCTCAGCAATACCTTGGCATATTAACTTAGCCACCACACCGGGTTCTCGCCCACGTCTGTCAATATCTTCTTTGACAATAATACGATCGAACATATCGGCGGAAAGTTTGCCCAAGGTGACAAAATCTTCATCTCGTCTGTCTCCAGGCGCACCAACTACCCCGATTCGCATTCCCTGCCAATTCTGGACGAAACTGCCCAAAGCTTTGTAGCTGTGCGGGTTGTGGGCGTAGTCGAGCAAAGCGTGATAGCTGCCCAAGTTAAACAGGTTCATCCGTCCCGGAGTTTGCCCGACGGATGCTTGGAATGTTGATAAAGCCGATCGAATATCCTCTATTTTCACTCCTTGAGCAAAAGCCGCCAAACAAGCCGCCAAAGCATTAGCAATCATAAACGGCGCGCGCCCGCCCATTGTTAGCGGCACATTCACAGCCTGTTCAATTCTCAGCGTCCAATCGCCTTTGAGGATCGACAAATACCCATTTTCGTAAATTGCAGCCAGCCCGCCCGCAGCGGTGTGTTTGGCAACCAATTCGTTGTCCGGGTTCATTGAAAAATATGCAATTTGAGCCTTGACACGCTTCGCCATTTCTGATACTAGCGGGTCGTCGGCATTCAAAACTGCATAGCCTTTGGGCATTACCGACTCAACCAGGACGCTCTTGAGTTTGGCTAATTGTTCCACGGTGTCGATGTCGCCGATGCCCAAGTGATCTGCTGCGACGTTCAAAACAACGCCGACATCGCACTGATCGAAGCCCAAGCCCGATCGCAAAATTCCACCTCTAGCCGTTTCCAGCACCGCCACTTCCACCGTCGGATCGGACAAAATCAAATGAGCGCTTTGTGGCCCGGTATTATCGCCGCTATCAACCAAATAATCGCCGATATAAGTGCCGTCTGTCGTCGTGTAGCCGGTAATCTGACCAGTTTGCTTGACAATGTGGGCTAACAGGCGAGTGGTTGTAGTTTTACCATTGGTTCCCGTCACCGCTAAAATCGGCACTCGGGTGGCTTGAGGTGAGGGGAACAACATATCGAATACTGCACCGGCGACGTTGCGGGGCAAACCCTGACTCGGTGCGACGTGCATTCTGAAACCCGGTGCTGCGTTGACTTCGACGATGACGCCGTTGACATCGCGCAGGGGCACAGAAATATCGTCTGTTACTACGTCAATGCCGGCGATGTCTAAACCGATGATTTTGGCAACTCTGGAAAATAGCCAGACATTTTCGGGGTGGATTTCGTCGGTACGATCGACTGCGATGCCACCGGTACTCAAGTTTGCTGTGGCGCGCAAGAATACTCTTTTGCCGGCGGGCAATACCGAATCCATTGCGTAGCCTTGTTTTTCGAGCAAATCTAGGGTCAATTTGTCGATCGTGATCCGGGTGAGCACGTTGTCGTGTCCGTCTCCCCGCTGCGGATCGCGGTTTACTTCTTCTACGAGCTGTTCTACTGTATCCCTGCCGTTACCCACAACGTTAGCGGGGACTCGTTCGGCGACTGCTACGACTTGCCCGTTGATTACTAATACTCTATGATCGCGTCCGGTGTAATAGCGCTCGACTATCACACTCTTGGTTTTTGATGCCTCGCTGGCTAAATCGTAGGCTTCTTCTGCTACTTCCCAGGAGTTGATGTCGATCGTAATTCCGCGGCCGTGGTTGCCATCTAGCGGTTTCAGGACGATCGGAAAACCGCCCACATCTTCGATCGCCCCGCGCAGTTCGTCCAAATAATTAATTACCGTTCCTCTCGGCACCGGCACGCCAGCAGCGCCGAGGATATTTTTGGTACCTTCCTTATCGCAGGCTAGTTCTACCCCCAAAACTCCCGTGCGGTTGCTCAGAGTTGCCTGAATCCGCTTTTGGTGGACGCCGTACCCGAGTTGAATCATAAACCGAGCGCTCAAGGGTATCCAGGGAATGCCGCGAGCTTCTGCTTCCTTGATCAGTGTTTCGGTACTCGGGCCCAGGGCTGCTGACAAAGCAAACTCTCTGAGGTCTTTCAAATCTTGAGCTAATTCTGCTGCTGGATAAGAGCCTGTATCGGCAATGCTCTGGCACATCCGCACGCCTGCGCGGGTAGCATAGCGACCTGCTTGTTCGTTTTGATACTCGATTACTACTTGGTAAATTCCTGGTGTAGCCGTCTCGCGGGTGCGACCGAACCCGACCGGCATTCCTGCCATTTCCTGAAGTTCTAGGGCTACGTGTTCGATGACGTGTCCCATCATTGTGCCTTCTCTAACACGTTGCAGGAAGCCTCCGCGATGGCCGGGAGAACAGTGATGGTCGTCTAAACTCGGGAGTGTGGCGGTCAACCCTTCGTAGAAGCCAGGAATTTCAGATGTAGTTTTATCTGCCAATTCCTCTAAATCCAGACGCATCAGGACGAGTTTGTGGCGTCGGATGCTCCAGTAGTTGGGGCCGCGTAACGTCTGGATTTTAAGTATTTTCATGACAGTAAGAGGGGTATGGGTCGCTAAATCTTATAGGTAATTGCAGCATTTATTCAATTTGGAGCTAGATTGCTCGATCGACTGTTCGCAGCGAACAGTTTTGCATTGAATTTCCAGTTATGGGCCGCCCGTGTTGACAATTAATGCCTCAGCGATCGGGCTAGAGACAAGTGCAGGTCAAGGGCAGAAACAAACTATAAGCCAGAAGGTAGAATTTTGTGTGATTCTACCTTCTGGTGTCAGCCCGTGGCTGGTTTGGAATACATCCTTCTGTTGTATCCATGATTCGGCCCGAATGCCACATACTTTCTGCCCGATCGATGACTCTGATATTCTGGGTTAGTTTGTTGTGCGGCATTCCAAAGGCCAGCCAGACTCAGAACAGGCTGCCGATGGCATTGGTTTGCCTAGGGGCATATTGTAGCAATCTCCGTGACACAAGACGTGCAAGCGCATATTGAACAGACTTAAGGGTTCTGTCGCTGCTACCATGCCCTCATTGGTATAAAAACTTTCCCTAGAATCAACAATAGTCACCGTGCCTTTACCGAGAACTTTCATAGTATCGTCTCCCTCAAACAAGGCGCAGGTATCTTCGTCAATACCAATAGCAAGGCGATCGGGATGGCAAGCAACAGCCGACAGCAAGCGAGCCATGCGGTTACGGTTGTGAAAATGCTGGTCTACGATGATATCGGGAATAATGTTTAGTCCGTGTGCCATATCTACTAAAGAGCGGTTGGGTGATGCGCCGCTTCCGCCGCCAGCAATCATGTGATATCCCATCACCGCAGCACCCGCGCTGGTGCCGGCGAGGGTAATCTTGCCCGAGAGAGCATATTCGCGAATTTTTTCCATCAGCGGGGTGTCCGCCAGCAGCCCGCAGAGTCGCAGTTGGTCGCCACCTGTGATGAATACGCCCGTACAATCTTCTAAATAATCTTTCCAGACAGGGTTTTCGCCTTGTTCGCGTTCGCGGATGTCAATGACTTTGACGGCGCTAACTCCCATTTCATCAAATATGGTGCGGTAGCGGTTGCTAATTCCTTCGGGATCTCGGGAAGCGCAGGGGACGATCGCCAGCCGAGCGTTTGTGCCCCCAGCACGGCAAAAAAAGGTATTCAGAATCTCTCGCCCGTGCACTTTGTCTTCGGCTCCCCCGATGACCATAATCGAGGTTTTCGTGCGCTGGGAAAGATTGTGTTCCAGGGCTTGAGATGTCAACTGCTGCATGGTGTGTCTTCCTCTGTTGGATGTGAAATTAAATTTTGCCGTGGCTGTTAGTACAATGGGGCTTTTTAAGAGTGAATATTTTTTCCTGGTAGTGAAGTGCCATCGCCGATCGAGCGATCGCGCAGTTGTTTGGGGCCTAGTGTAAGAAAATCACCGTCCTGAGAACAGATGATTGTTGTACAAAATCGGCTCTTAGACAAAGGAAGAGAATTTAAGTTGCAAAAATTCTCAGAAATTATAAGAAATTATAAAAAATAAAGCAATTACTGAAAACCGATCGGCCTCTAAGGGTCAAACTAGAGGTGATGTATCAATAAATTCCAACTATTGTGCGATTTGACGTTGTTACCCTATTTCCTGAATTTTTTGAGGCTCCCCTAGCATCGGGACTGATGGGCAAAGCCTTAGCCAAAAAGATTGCTGAGGTAAATTTTGTCAATCCCCGCCATTTTACCACAGACAAGCACCAGCGAGTCGATGACGAGCCTTACGGGGGCGGAGTCGGGATGCTGATGAAGCCGGAACCGATTTTTGCTGCGGTGGAGTCGCTACCGATTTTACCGAGGCGGGAGGTGATTTTGCTGACTCCCCAGGGGGAACCGATGCAGCAGCCGATGTTTCGGGAGTTCGCCACCGAGTGCGATCAGTTGGTGTTGATTTGTGGCCATTATGAGGGTGTGGACGATCGAGTGCTGCACTTGGTAACTCGCGAGGTGTCTCTAGGCGATTTTGTCCTCACTGGCGGCGAAATTCCCGCTTTGGCTTTGATTAATGGGGTTTTGCGACTGCTACGGGGAACTGTGGCGAAGGAAGATTCACTGAAATTTGAGAGTTTTGAAGACGGACTTTTAGACTATCCACAGTACACTAGACCTGCCGATTTTCGGGGATTGAAGGTGCCCGACGTGTTGCTATCTGGTAATCACGCAGAAATTGCTCGCTGGCGCAAGGAACAGCAAATCGAAAGAACTCGATCGCGCCGCCCGGATTTGCTACCTGATTAATTAACTTTTGACTGTGGGCTGTTGGCTGTTAACCGTTTTGATTTAACACTCTATTTTTCCCAGATAAATTTATGCTCAAAAATCAACTTTTGTGCTGTTGGGCGATCGGCTTTTTGCTCGCCAGTGAAGTTACTGTAAATTTAACTGCTAACAGTGGCAGTCAACTGTTCAATCTCAACAGGGAAGCTTTGGCCAGAAGCAGTGGCGGAAGTAGTGGCGGGCGATCGAGTTCTTCTAGTTCTTCTTCCAATTCCAACCGTTCTAGTTCTTCTAATTCTTCTACTTCCAGCAACAGCAGACCAAATAATGCTGCTAATTCCAATCCCAGCCGCCCCAGTAACAGCGGCAATACTGGGGGAAGAGTTCGTACTGGCTCTTTTGAAAAGCCCGCTGCACCTACACCTGTCGCCGTACCTAGCGCTCCGATTCCGCAACAGTCTGGCAATAACAGAACAGTAATTATTCAGCAGCGCACCTATAATTCAGGGCCGAGTTATGTAGTTCCCTACAATTCCGGCAACAACCAGCAAAATACAGGTTCCAATAATCAACAGCCCGCTGTTAATCCAGCACCAATTACTACTGATAGCAACTCGGATAGAGATCCGAGTTCAGAATCTTCTGAAGATGCCAAATGGTTTTGGTTTTGGCTGTTTGTTTCCGTAGGGACTCTAGCATTAATAGCTTACTGTATTTACTATTATCGACCAAAATCGCACCAGGAAACTAAAACTGATATCTTTGCTGTCAAAAAATTGCAAGTTGCCATGTTAGCCGAAGCTCGCCAAGTTCAACAGCAACTCAACGAATTGACGTTAAAATCAGATGTAGAAAGTGTGGCAGATCGGGCAGAAGTTTTGCAAGAAGCTGTTTTGATTGTTTTGCGATCGCCCGAAAGTTGGACTCACTGTGTCGCGAGTTACCAAACAGTTGCAAATCTGGAAGAAGCAGCCCAGATATTCAATCAAATTTCCATTCAAGAACGCAGCAAGTTTAGTGTAGAAACTCTGAGTATGGTTAACGGCGACATTCGCAGCAGACCATCTGTCAGTGCTGAAGACGAAGGGCCTGGAGAGTATATTGTAGTGACGTTTGTAATGGGAACAAAGAATGCCAAACCGCTAGTTGGAGATATTCGCGATGTTGGGAAATTGAAAGCAGTTTTAGAAAGAATGGCGGCGACTCCTGCTGACAACTTGCTGACTTTAGAGGTGATTTGGAGTCCGCAGCAGGAAACCGATAGTTTGACGGCGGATGATTTGTTGAGTTCCTATGCGGATTTGATTCGGGTTGGTTAGACTTCAATACGGTTCATTTAACGGATTTATAGAACGACCGCAGATTAAAATTAGATAAACACGGATTAACGCAAATACTTTGAATATTAAGATGATTTCAAGAAAGCAGGAATAATTAAATCTATGCCGAATCTTTACATCATTGGCGGCGCTAACGGTTCCGGCAAAACCACTGCATCAATGAGTTTATTGCCAACTTTCTAGATTGTTTTGAATATATCAATGCTGACGCGATTGCGGCTGCACTTTCACCATTCAATCCCGAGTTTGTAGCCATTTCCGCCGGACGAATCATGCTACAAAGACTGCAAACCCTGTCTGATTCGGGAACAGATTTTGCTTTTGAGACAACTCTGGCGGCCCGCAGCTTTGCCACTTTTATTAGAAGTTGTAAAACCAAAGGTTATATAATTAACTTAATTTACTTTTGGTTGCGATCGCCCGAACTAGCCGTAGCCAGAGTAGCCAGCCGGGTAGCTAGCGGCGGTCATTCTATCCCAGAAGATGTCATCCGCCGTCGCTATGACAGAGGAAGAAAAAATCTGCTATCTTTGTACTTACCATTATGTGATGGATGGATGGTCTACGATAGCTCAGAAAATTATCCAATGTTAGTTGCTGAAGGGATAATTAATCGGCAGCAACCCATCATTCATAATAGTGTAATTTGGAATCAAATTAGTGAGTAATTCAGATGAACGAACAAGAAATGATTGCTTTACACAATAAAATTAATGCGGGAGTGAAAGCCGCAGTTGCAGCAGCTATTGAAAGACACCGTAAATTAGGTGAATCAATTGCAGTTTGGCAAGATGGGAAAGTTGTAATCTTAACAGCCGATCGCATTCCTCCAATATCTGCCCAAAAGTAAAATAAGTCGATCGCCCGAAAAACTCACCTATCCCCAGACAAACTGTGCGATAATTGCCTGCTGTCTGCATTCCCCAAACATCTACTTTTTGACATGAACATCCGCATCGGTAACGGCTACGACATTCATTGCTTAGTTCCAGAACGCCCTTTGATCCTCGGTGGCGTGCACATTCCCCACGAATTAGGCCTATTAGGGCACAGCGACGCAGACGTGCTTACTCACGCTATCATGGACGCGATGCTGGGAGCTCTCAGCTTGGGAGATATCGGCTTGTATTTCCCGCCAACTGATCCAAAATGGAAAGGTGCAGACAGTCTGATGTTGCTGGCACAAGTCAATCAGTTAATATTAGATAAAGGCTGGGAAATTGGCAATATTGACTCGGTGGTAGTGGCTGAACGTCCGAAGCTGAAACCGCATATCGAGCAAATGCGCGATCGCCTTTCTACTGTTCTACAATTAAAACCTGACCAAGTTGCCATCAAAGCTACTACTAACGAAAAGTTAGGCCCCGTAGGGAGAGAGGAAGGAATCGCAGCCTATGCTGTAGTTTTGCTGGGCAAAAAATAGAACTTCAATTTATACCGTAGGAAGGCTGAAATCATGGATACTGACACCTGGGAATTACAATTTCCTGTAGACGCAGATGTGATCGCATTGGATAAGGACGATAACATAGTCGCACTCATCGAGGTTAAAATCATTCAAGCTCAAGAACCGGCTGCGAAACAGAAAATTGTCGATCGCGCGATCGATTGGCTAAAAGCTGTGTTAGCTAAGGTGTCTGAAAGAAACACGATCATCCCCTATGCTATGTTTATTGACGCGGAACAAATTTTGATGTTCAAATGGGATGGCGTGAATTTATCGGAGCCTGTTTGCACTCTCAATACAGGTGAAATATGTCGCTATTATATGCCGAGCTTTGGCAGTAAATGGCTCTTTGAAAGTACCATTGAGGGGCTAATTGAATCGTGGCTGCATGACTTAGACTATAACTGGAAATCAAAAAATCCGCCAGCATCGGAACAGATAGCAGCCATTGGTTTGCTGCCATTACTCGCAGGTGGAACAACAAAATCAGGAGTGGAATTAGGTGGCAATCGTATATATCGAGACCAACTTTCTGATGAGTATTACTACAGGGCGTGAGGCTGAAGCAATTATGTTGCTCAGGGATTTGTCCTCATCAGTTCAGTTGGTAATACCCAGCATTTGTTACAGGTCGGCTTTGTCAGCTTTAGAGGATGAGTTGAAGCGACAAAACTCTTTTAAGGAACAGCTAAGTCGTCAAGTTAGCGAAACAAAGCGAGATGTGACATCTGAATACGCCACATCTCTATCTTTTCACTTAGAAGAGTCATTAGTTTACTATCGCTATCGAATAGATGAAATTAAATTTCGCTTGCGGGAAGCGATAAGTCTGATGTCGCGAAATGCAGAAATGATTGCATTAAATCCAGAGATTATCGAAGCAAGCTTAAACGCAACTTTAATCGAAAAAGACCCAACAGACAATTTGATTTTGCATTGTATCCTCAGTCATGCCCGATCGCATTCCACAGAAACCAAAGTATTTCTCAGCGGTAATTTCAAAGAATTTGGCATACCGGCAGTTCAAGATGTTTTGCTAGAAGCCGGGATTACCAAGTATTTCTCTGTCACTAAAAACTTTCTCGGTTGGCTACAATCTCAGTCATAATTGCACGCAGGTGGTACAGTTGACAGTTGACAGTTGACAGTTGACAGTTGACAGCGCTGTTTTTATGAAGGATTTGGGCCCTGTCCTTATAGGCCTTGATGCGAAACCATATTCTTTGGTAAACTATTATGAAAATTTCCCCTATTTTACATTCAAAGCGCCGCTGGTTGGCTATTTTGTTCGGTTTAATTGCAGCTATCAGTATCTCAGCTTGCAGTCCCGTGCGATCGACTAACTTAGCAAACAGACTCGTCGTTCCTACCCCCAGCGGCCCGGCTACCTTCAACTACCCGCTAAATCAATCTGCATATAGCGTCTTTGGCTATATGTATGAGGGATTGCTCAATGAAAACGGTGTAACATCGAAACTAGAACCCGGTTTAGCTGAGTCCTGGGAAGTTTCTAAAGATGGCAAAAAGATTGTCTTCACCCTGCGAGAAGGCTTGAAATGGTCGGACGGCGAACCGATGACAACTGATGACATTATCTTCACCTATGAAAAGATTTATTTCAATGAAAAAATTCCTAGCGGTTTGAAAGATACTCTGAGAGTTGGTACGAGCCGTCAATTGCCAAAGCTCAAAAAAATTGACAGCCGCCGCATTGAATTTTCAGTACCAGAACCTTTTGCTCCTTTTATTAGATTTGCTGGCGCAATACCAATTTTACCAGCTCATATTCTACAGGAAGTTGCCACCCAGACCGAGGCTGACGGGAAGCCTAAATTTCTGTCGGCTTGGGGTACGGATACTGACCCCAAGAAAATTGTCGGTAACGGTCAATACCGAATGCTGAGCTATACTCCCAATCAGCGCGTTGTTTTGGAACGAAATCCGTATTTTTGGCGCAAAGATCCAGCAGGTAACAGTCAGCCTTACATCCAGCAAATTGTCTGGCAAATTATCGAAAACACCGATACTCAACTGCTGAATTTTCGATCGGGCGATTTGGATACTTTGGACGTGCAGCCGGAGGTGTTCCCGCTGCTGAAACGCGAGGAAAAACGCGGCAAATATACGGTGTTCAACGGCGGGCCGGATACTGGTAGCGTGTTTATGTGTTTCAATCTGAATAAGGGGCGTAACGCTCAAAATCAGCCGTTTGTAGACCCAATTAAGTCTCGCTGGTTCACGACTAAGGAGTTTCGGCAGGCGATCGCCTATGGCATCAACCGATCCGCCATGACTAACAATATCTATCGCGGACTTGGGGCGCCGCTGCACTCTCCAATTCCAGCCCAAAGTCCGTTTTACTTGTCTCCCGAACAGGGATTGAAAACTTACAGTTACGATCCGCAAAAATCGAAAGAGTTACTGTTAAGTGCAGGCTTCAAGTATAATAGTAACGGCGAATTGTTGGATGGTGAGGGCAACAAAGTGCGGTTTACTTTGTTGATGGCTGCGGGTAAAAAAGTGCGCGAGCAAATGGGAACGCAAATCAAGCAAGATTTGGGTAAATTGGGGATGGAAATTGATACGCAGTTCCTGAGTTTTAACACTTATGTGGAAAAGCTGCGCTTGACTAAAAATTGGGATACTTACCTCGGCGCTTTTACCGGAGGTACTGAACCCCACAGCGGCTACAATATTTGGTCGGTAAACGGGACTTTGCACAGTTTCAATCAGGGCCCCCAACCCGGAGAACCACCGTTTAAAGGCCGGGAAGTGTACGACTGGGAGCAGAAAATCGATGACTTTTATGTGAAGGCTTCTCAGGAACTCGATGAGGCGAAGCGCAAAGAACTGTATGGGGAGACTCAGCGGATCATATCGGAACAAGTGCCTTTTATTTACATGGTGAATCCACTAAATTTTGAGGCTGTGCGCGATCGCCTTTCGGGAATTCGCTATAGTGCGATCGGCGGTGCTTTCTGGAATTTGTACGAACTGAAAATTACCGAATAGTCATTATGGGTTCGTAGTGAGGACTTTAGTCCGCATCAAGAAGGACTAAAGTCCTCACTACGAACCAATTTTGCTATTGTTATTTTAGCTGAGTGGATATCATTAATTCATGGAACCTGAAATTTTACAGAAGTTACTCGAATCTGTAGCGGCCGGTGATGTTAGCCCGATCGCAGCATTGGACAAATTAAAGCATTTTGACTTTGAACAAGTCGGTGATTTTGCCAAAATTGACCACCACCGCACCTTAAGAACAGGTTTTCCCGAAGTAATCTGGGGCCCAGGGAAAACGCCCGAGCAAATTGTGGAGATTATCGAGGCGATGCGCGGGCGAAATCCTGCGGTGATGGCGACACGAATTGAACCAGAAGTTTTCGAGCAATTGCAGCAAAAAATACCAGATTTGTGCTACTACCAAACAGCTCGAATTTGTGCAATTTCTGCTAAATCTCCAACTCCCCAGCGTCCGGGTACTGTGACTATTATCAGTGCGGGAACAGCAGATTTGCCTGTGGCGGAAGAGGCGGCTGTGACTGCGGAACTTTGCGGTTTTGGGGTGCGGCGTTTGTGGGATGTGGGAGTTGCCGGCATTCACCGCTTGCTGAGTAATCGCCACGTGATTGATGATGCTGATGTGTTGATTGCGGTTGCTGGAATGGAAGGTGCTTTGGCGAGTGTGGTGGCGGGTTTGGCAGATTGTCCGGTGATTGCTGTGCCGACAAGTGTGGGTTACGGCGCAAGTTTTGGCGGGATTGCTCCTCTGTTAACTATGCTCAATTCTTGTGCGGCTGGTGTGGGTGTGGTGAATATTGATAATGGGTTTGGGGCGGCGATTTTGGCTTGTCAAATTCTCAGAAGTGCCGATCGAGTCGGGAGACTGTCTGAGTAGGAGAAGGAGAGAATCGCCATCTCCCCTGGGAACATCTCAGTTTTGCATTTGTAGAGCTCTTCGAGGACGCTCGCAAGTCGTACATACTTTTTGGGATCTCAGATGCTCGACTTGATGCTCCCTGACTAATAGACCTCTTGCAAAAATACCTGGGACGGGCAAGATGCCCATCCCACAAAAATTTTTTCTCTTGTGGGATGGGCATCTTGCCCGTCCGAAAATGTGATTAAAAGGACTTTTGCAATCTTGTCTAATGAATGACCAATGACCAATGACCAGCCTTCGGCTACGCTCAGGCTAAAATGACCAATGACTCATGACTAATGACTCATGACCAATGACCAATGACCAATGACTTATTTACCGTCATCACAGGGGATTTAAGCCCTCACCTTTAGGTTGATTGTTTTTAGGCAGGGGCTTAAATCCCCTGCCTAAAAACTTCGCACTCCGAAGTCAACCCCTCGACTTCGCGGGCGGGCTCTTCTGTCAACTGTCAACTGTTAACAGCCAGCCAAATCGGATAACCAGAAGAATCCTCAGCTTTCAACTTTTGCGCCTGATAACTCTTGCTAGTCCAATTAGCTACTGTTTGCAGACTTTCTGCCAAAAAACTTTCGCCACCAAACGCTTCAAATCCCAAAGTCCACGACGCACTCCCGTTCACATTTAACTGCGTAATTTCTACAATGCAGCCTTGGGGAATCGGTGCTTCGACAGGTACAGACATCAGCACGCCCGGGGCAGAAACTTGGTAAAGACGCTGGGCTCGCTTTTTTTTCACCTTCACCCACTTTCCAGTTGCCATCATATCCGCCGGTAGCGGCGCCATCGTGTCGGCACATATCCACTTCAGCCATTTCTCGGCTTTGCCTTCCCAGCGGTTGCCGAACTGCATCACCCCCAATTCTGCCTGCCGCCACTTTACCTGTAAATTTTTCCCGCGCAGTTTTACTCCCAAGTAGTCGCAACTAGGTATCAGCAAATATAAATCTTCTCGTTCTTCCGGCGGCGACAGATACCCGCCCAGACTCTCGCTTCCAAACCATTGCCCGATCGGCTTTGGCAGCGTACCGCTATAAAACCACCGCATTTCCAGACTGGCCCGCATAAACTTTTCCTCCCTTCTTCCACAATTTTCATCAAACCCAGACCGGATTTGCTACACCGTCTACTTTTTTGCGTCTCAACTCTATCCTCCCCCCTCTGGGGCCGCCAGTCTACTCTCCACAGTCAAACCCTTTTAGATTTTAGATTTTAGATTTTAGATTTTAGACTGGAAATTCCTGATTCTATCGGGGTTTCGAGCTTGCCCCGAGTGGCATTTTTTTGGGAAAACGGGTGTCCGAGTCGCGGCTTTGAAAAAAAAAACTCACAATCCTTTACATATCTTCATTAGTCTGTTACATTTATTTACAGTACACAAAAACGAAGTTAAAAAACCAAAATGACTAACAGAGGCCTACTCCTGGATAACGACGGCAAAATGAACAATTTTGCGATCGAGCCACAAGTATACATTGATGACGAACCCCGCACCGGCTTTACTCCCTACGCAGAACGCTTGAACGGCCGCCTCGCAATGATCGGTTTTGTTTCTCTCTTGGCTTTAGAAGTTTCCACCAAGCACGGACTGATTAGCTGGCTGACTCACCTGTAATTATTTTGATAAGAATTAAACTTGACGGCTATGGCTTGCCAGATATGCACAAACGGCGATCCATAGCTTAACTATGTTTAGGGTAAGGTTTGGTGAGACAATTTAAATTAAATATTTTAGTGTTACCCGATCGATAAAATAATGTTCAAACGAATTGCAGCAATACTTCTGGTGGTTTTAAGCCTCAGCTTGACAGGTTGTGTGTCTAAAGTCACCGGACTCAAGAGCTACGTTGATACTGGCGACGGCTATCAATTTCTCTATCCTAACGGCTGGTTGCCGATCGCGGTTTCCAACGGGCCCGATGTGGTATTCCGCGACTTGATCCAGCAAACCGAGAATGTCAGCGTGGTTATCAGTCCAGTGGTGGGGGACAAAACTCTGGCTGATTTGGGCACGCCGACGGATGTTGGATACAAGCTTAGCAAAACTGCGATCGCCCCGCCTGATTCGGGGCGCGAAGCTGAATTAGTCAATGCAGAAGCTCGGGAATCGCGATCGAAAAATTATTACCTTTTAGAATACGCCGTCAAACTCCCAAACCAACAAAGACACAACTTAGCCAGCGTAGCCGTCAGCCGCGGCAAACTATTTACGCTTAACGTATCCACTACCGAAGAACGTTGGCCCAAAGTTAAAGAAGCTTTTGAGAAAGTTGTTAAGTCTTTCTCTGTTTATTAGGTTGAAAAGTTATTGGTTATTAGTTATGGGAAATTGGACTAAAAAATATTGTTGATTGTGAATTGGTTATTAAAAATAAATGACTAATGACCAATGACTAATGACCAATGACCAATGACCACCCTTCGGCTTCGCGAGCGGGCGAGATGACCAATGACTAATGACTTCTTAAATTATGAAAACACCAACTTTTGTATTGGCATCAGCTTCCCCAGCCCGCCGCAGCCTGCTAAACAGTGCGGGAATTCAAGCGGTTATTTGCCCCAGCGACTTTGATGAAAGGCAAATACAAATGAGGGATGCTACTAAATTAGTCCAGGTTTTAGCAGAGGGAAAAGCTGACGCTGTAGCTAGTTTTTTGCTCGCTAATTCTCACCCGCAAATCCCAAATCCCAAATCGTGTTTGGTGTTGGGATGCGATTCAATTTTGGTCATTGATGGCGAAATTCACGGCAAACCGAAGGATGCCCAAGAAGCAATCTCGCGCTGGGACAAAATGCGCGGTAAAGTTGGCGAACTTTATACTGGTCATGCTTTAATTCATACTAGGTTTGATAACTTTAATGACGCCATGGAGCGATCGCTAGTTCGCTGTCAAGTTACAAAAGTTCATTTTGCCCAAGCGAGCTCGCGCCAAATTGCAGCCTACGTAGCTACCGGAGAACCCCTCGCCTGTGCCGGTTGTTTTGCACTCGAAGGTAAAGGCGGTTTTTTTGTGGAAAAAATCGAAGGATGTCACACGAATGTGATCGGTTTGAGTTTGCCTCTGCTGCGGCGAATGCTCGGTGAAATGGGATATGATGTGACGGATTTCTGGCAATCTTAAATATTGTAGGGCGAGGCATACCGCATTGGTTAAGTTGGTTGTTAATTCAAGATTTAAGAGAGGACTGAAGTTTGAACAATCGAACTTATTAGAGTATTTTTAGCATGAACTTCAGTCCTGATTGATTCAATAATTAACAGAGGACTGAAGTCCTCACTACGAACCTGAAAGAAGGACTGAAGTCCTCACTACGAACCTGAAAGAAGGACTGAAGTCCTCACTACGAACCTGAAAGAAGGACTGAAGTCCTCACTACGAACCTGAAAGAAGGACTGAAGTCCTCACTACGAACCTGAAAGAAGGACTGAAGTCCTCACTACGAACGAAAGAAGAAGGACTGAAGTCCTCACTACGAACGAAAGAAGAAGGACTGAAGTCCTCACTACGAACGAAAGAAGAAGGACTGAAGTCCTCACTACGAACTTTTAAGAAGGACTGAAGTCCTCACTACGAACTTTTAAGAAGGACTGAAGTCCTCACTACGAACTTATTAGGGTTATCCTAGACCGATCGCCCCATCCACTACAGATGTAAACTGAAGTTGAGAAGGCGACACATCTTTCACCAAACCCAAAATATTGCCGGTACTAGCTTCGCGAATCACCGTCGCCTTAGTATTCAGAAATCTAAAATCAGCAGTTTGAATCGTTCCCGGACGAACAGGCCCACTGCTGTCGTAACTTCTGGCATCGCCAATGGTTAAAAACTTTTCGGTTAAAACAAGATCATTTCGCGTCAATCCTCCTGCTAATCCAATTACATCACCTTGAGTCGGATTGTAATCGAGAATAAAATCGGCTGGCACTTCATCTACACTAACAGGAAAAGTACCCGCAGGACGCGGTTGATCTGAACCAAATTCCCGTGAAGTTGCTCCCGCTTCTCTGCGGATAACAAACAAATCTGCACCTTCTCCTCCCCAAAGTCTGTCAATTCCGGCATCACCGATTAGAGTATCGTTGCCGCTGTCTCCTATTAAAGCATCATTGCCTTGACCACCTCTGACAAAATCATTTCCCGTACCTCCATAGGCGACATCATCGCCTTGGTTTCCGCTGAGAACATCGTTGCCGCATTCTCCGTAGAGTATGTCAAAATCTTGACCGCCTCGAATAGTATCGTTGCCGCAACCTCCGATTAAAGTATCTGTGCCGCTGTTCCCGTTCATCAATTCCGCAGCAGCGGAACCTCTGACAAAATCGTCGCCTGCTAAGGCGCGCAAACCTCCCGGAGTGTTACGCAGAATTCCGTTGGCTAATTGAACTATATCGTTATTGGCAGTAAGGTCGAAAAAGTTGGGGTCGCTGGGATTTGGCAGTGGGCCTGTAAGCAATC
The DNA here is from genome assembly GCF_013299165.1 of Microcoleus sp. bin38.metabat.b11b12b14.051. NCBI lineage: Bacteria > Bacillati > Cyanobacteriota > Cyanophyceae > Oscillatoriales > Microcoleaceae > Microcoleus > Microcoleus sp. bin38.metabat.b11b12b14.051. Next base: position 3,028 of record NZ_JAAFKD010000049.1, on the reverse strand, counting down.
TGATGTTGGGGGGATCGGGAATAATTGGGTCGGGATTTTCCGCTAATGCCTTAACTTCTGTGAAAGTTGTTTCTAACATTTAAGTTTTCCCTGGTTGAGATTGAATTTGTTGACATTCTATTTTTAACAAATGTTCCAATTACCAATTCTGCGTGAATCTGCGGTTAAAAAAATCAAGTTTGTGTCACAATTGTTCAGAAATCTTAATCAATAAGCATAATTTATTGACAACCAACCCAAATCCGCAAATATTTTGAACTATGCGCTAATAATTCTGGGGATCGCGTACTCTATTACCCGTCAGCAGTCAGTGTGGGAGAACCGACAGACTGCCAAATGTCATCAAACCTTGAGTTAAGTCAGGAATCGTTAATATGCAAGACACTGCGATCGAATTGATTAAAGCCAGAGAAATCCTCGACTCCCGCGGCCGCCCTACCATCGAAGCTGAAGTTTATTTAGCCAATGGTGTTATGGGACTCGCCCAAGTCCCTAGCGGCGCCTCTACAGGATCTTTTGAAGCCCACGAGCTCCGCGACGATGACAAAAAACGTTACGGTGGAAAGGGGGTTCTGAAAGCCGTTGCTAACGTCGAACACAAAATTGCTCCCGCTTTGGCTGGTTTGGATGCGATCGACCAAGCACTGGTAGACCAAACCATGATTGACTTGGACGGTTCCCCCAACAAGTCTAACCTCGGCGCCAATGCCATTCTCGGAGTCTCCCTAGCCACAGCAAAGGCTGCCGCCGATACTTTACAAATCCCGCTGTATCGCTACCTCGGTGGCACTTTAGCGAACGTTTTACCCGTGCCTTTGATGAACGTTATCAACGGTGGTTCCCACGCCGACAACAACGTAGACATTCAAGAGTTTATGATTGTACCTGTCGGAGCGCCTTCTTTTAAGGAAGCTTTGCGCTGGGGAGCTGAAGTATTTGCTAGTCTGGCTAAAGTCTTAAAAGACAAAAACTTGCTGACTGGTGTTGGCGATGAAGGTGGCTTTGCTCCTAATTTGGGCTCCAATCAGGAAGCTTTGGATTTGTTGATGATGGCAATTGAAAAAGCTGGTTACAAGCCAGGGGAACAAGTTGCTTTGGCTTTGGATGTTGCTGCTAGCGAGTTTTACAAAGATGGGAAGTACACCTACGACGGTGTGGCTCATTCCCCCGCTGAATTAATCGATTATTTGGATGGTTTAGTCGGTCAATATCCGATCGTTTCCATTGAAGATGGTTTGCACGAAGACGATTGGGATAGTTGGGTGGCGATGACTCAAAAAATGGGCAGCAAAATTCAGTTGGTGGGCGACGATTTGTTTGTTACTAACCGCACGCGCTTGCAAAAAGGAATTGATTTGAAAGCTAGCAATTCGATTTTGATTAAGCTGAATCAAATTGGTTCTTTGACTGAGACTTTGGATACGATCGACCTAGGGAAGCGCAACAGCTATCGATCGGTAATTAGCCACCGTTCCGGTGAAACTGAAGATACTACAATTGCTGATTTAGCGGTAGCGACTCGCGCAGGCCAAATCAAGACTGGTTCTCTGTGCCGCAGCGAACGAGTTGCCAAATATAACCGTTTATTGCGGATTGAGGACGAATTGGGCGATCGGGCAATTTATGCTGGAGCGATCGGCTACGGGCCGAAATAAAACTTGGGCATGGGTAATTCCCCATTATCCATTGGTGTCAACTTAAAGTCAAACTTAGTCACAGACTGCTGTTTACCGCCGAGGCATGATCCCCCCTAGCCCCCCGAAAGCAAGGGGGGAACAATAAGCATTCAAAGTCCCCCTTTTTAAGGGGGATGCGAGGGGGATCAGGCCTCGGCTACAAACGAGATTTATCAATGGTTTCAAACTTAAGTTGACACTACTCCCAATTACCCATTCCCAATAACTAAGGATAGAAAGCCAATTGAGGCAAACCCAAAGTTTCTTCCCAACCCATCATCAAGTTCATGCACTGGATGCCTTGTCCGGCTTGACCTTTAATTAAATTGTCGATCGCCGACAGCACAATTACCCGATCAGTACGCGGATCGACTTCCACGCCGATATAACAAAGATTTGTACCGCAAGCCCATTTTGTTTGGGGATAAACCCCAGCCGGCAAGACTTTTACCAAAGGAGAATTGCGGTAAAAAGCGGTGAAAATCGTGATTAAATCTTCCCGAACCAATCCCGGATCGCGCAGAGTTGAGTAAACTGTTGCCAAAATTCCCCGTACCATGGGAATTAAGTGGGGAGTAAATTGGACTTTGATATCTTGTCCGGCTAAAGCGCTACAAATTTGCTCGATTTCCGGGGTGTGGCGGTGGCGGCCAACGCCGTAAGCGCCTAGAGAACCCTCTGCTTCAGCCAACAACAGATTAACTTCGGCTTTGCGGCCCCCTCCCGAAGCACCGGATTTAGCGTCGATAATTGCTGTTTCTGGCACGATCAGACCTTGTTTGAGCAAAGGTGCCAGGGCTAATAAACTAGCAGTGACGTAGCAGCCGGCACAGCCTACTAATTGAGCGTCTTTGATGCGATCGCGGTACAATTCTGGCAAACCGTAAACAGCGGTGGCAGCGAGTTCAGAGTCCGATCGCTCGCCGCCGTACCAAGCTTTATAAGTATCCAGATTTTCAAATCTGTAGTCAGCCGACAAATCCAAGACTTTGCAGCCTTTTTCAATCAGCGTCGGTGCCATTTGGCAAGCTAAACCGTTCGGCAGCGACAGAAACACAACTTCACATTTTGCCGCTATTTTATCTAAGTCGATCGCCTCGATAGTCAAGTCAATGCAGTTAGTCAGATGCGGATAAAGGCTGGAAAAAGGTTTTCCCGCACTGCTATCCCCGCCTACATACACTACTTCGGCCGCTGGGTGATCCGCCAGCAGTCGCACCAGTTGCACGCCGCCATAACCTGAAGCGCCAACTATGCCTACAGGCACAGGTCTAACATCTCCCATTTTCCTTTATCCCCTCAGCCTTTGAAGTCAAAAACGCTTGAACTTTTGCTGCATTGTAGTACCAAAC
>NZ_JAAFKD010000048.1 GCF_013299165.1 Microcoleus sp. bin38.metabat.b11b12b14.051 | reverse complement strand
ACACCCTAGCTTGGGTAACGTTCTACTGGCACTGGAAGCACCTAGGCATCTGGCAAGGTAACGTGGCTCAGTTCAATGAGTCTTCTACCTACCTGATGGGCTGGTTCCGCGATTACCTCTGGCTGTACTCTTCTCAGTTGATCAACGGTTACAACCCTTACGGTACTAACAACTTGTCAGTCTGGGCCTGGATGTTCTTATTCGGACACCTCGTTTGGGCAACTGGTTTCATGTTCCTGATCTCTTGGAGAGGTTACTGGCAAGAACTGATCGAAACCTTGGTTTGGGCTCACGAGCGCACTCCTTTGGCCAACTTGGTTCGCTGGAAAGACAAGCCTGTTGCTTTGTCCATCGTCCAAGGTCGTTTGGTTGGCTTAGTTCACTTTACCGTGGGCAACGTCCTCACTTACGCGGCCTTTGTAATTGCCTCGACGGCCGGGAAATTCGGATAACTCCGAACTCTGGTTTTTAGGTAATTAAATCAAATCCCCTGCCTTCGGGCGGGGGATTTTTTTGATATGTATTGGTTAAGCTATTCCACATTTAAATTCCATATTTTGAGCGGGCTAGAAGCCCACTCCACAAGAGTATAATTATTTGTTTAGACGCAATTGAAATGTTGATTCGGTTAAATATTGAGAGTCAAGAGTATTTTTTTAGGGCGAAGTTAGCGCCGGAAACAATTACTAATATCTTGAATTTACAACAGCCACTTGTGGTAGGAATTGATGAAGCCAAAAAGGCATAATTTGCCATATGTGAGCTCTGTTTAGACTAACTAATTGCTATGGTGGACGCTGATATTGCCAACAGCCCGATTAATGTTTACCGCCAGGAAAATTCCGATCGATGTACTGATTTTGTCAAGTAAGAGTTGTATATAGACTTATCCTCAAAGTCTCATTAATACTCCCATGACAAAAATTGAATCATTTGTTGCAAGTTGTCTTACCGAAATCGCCCTCCCAATTTTTCAGTCACTCTGGGGAACCGATGCTAAGTCTCTCGGTTTTATGGGAAAAACGCTAGATATGAAAACTCAGCAACTAATTTACACTGCATCGGAAGAATACGGCAGACGTTACTTCAATTGTCACAGCCTTCTGAAAGCCTTGGGAATGCCCGAGGCTATGGCATTAGAATCAGTTTATACTGCTGTGCAGTTTTTGGATGAGCAACCAATCCACAGTTTTGAAGCATTTCCAAATTTACAGAAAGCTTACCGCCAAGCTAAAGAGCGAAATTTTCAGTACCCCGATTGCCAGAAGCAAGCAGGGCTAAAAATTGCTAATCAGAACCAATATTTGATGGTTTTAGGGGAGCCAGGAGCGGGAAAATCTACATTTCTGCGGCAAATAGGACTCGAAGCATTGAAGGGCAGACAAGGCGGATATCAGCAGGATTGTCTTCCAGTTTTTATTGAACTTCAAAGCTTGACATCTAGCCAGATAGAGATTGAAAAAGTTATCATTGAAAAATTTAAAAATTGTGGCTTTCCTGATTCTGAGCAATTTATCGCTAAGGCATTAGAGCAGGGAAAAATTTTAATTTTGCTGGATGGATTGGATGAAGTGCCGACAATAAACAAAAATGAGGTAATGAGTAACATTGAAAATTTTGTGGGCAGTCATGACAAAAATCGATTCATTTTCTCTTGTCGGACTGCCGCTTATAGAAACAATTTTAAACGATTTATTAATGTAAAAATTGCCGATTGTGACGATAGTCAGATTAACCAATTTATTGCTAACTGGTTTAAGTCTGAGGTCGCCCGACAACCGGAAATGGGTCAAAAATGTTGGGAGTTATTGCAAAAACCAGAATATGCAGCGGCTAAAGAGCTAGCCCGCACACCATTATTGCTAAGTTTATTGTGTCTAACTTTTGACCGATCGCAAAACCTTCCGAATAATCGCAGCCTTCTCTACAAACAAGCTTTGCAGATATTGTTGGAAGCAGGGGCAGCGTCCAAGCGGATTCTGCCAGATGAAATTTATCAAGGACTCAGCACCGAATTAGAAGAGATTTTGTTATCGGAGATTGCTTATACTGGTTTTGATCTCGATCGCCAGTTTTTTTCGGTGCGAGAAGTCGTTGAGCCAATCAAAACTTTTTTAGCAAGTAATTTGAATGTACCCAAGCATTTAGACGGTGAGGCGCTGCTAAATGCGATCGCACTTCAACAGGGGATTTTGGTAAAACAAGCCGAAAATCTGTACTCTTTTTCCCATCGGACACTTCAGGAATATCTCACCGCTCAATATATTGCCGATCGTAATTTAATCGAGCAGTTAGTTACCTGCCATCTTTCCGATTCACGCTGGCGAGAGGTTTTTTTGTTGGTGGCGGGGTTGGTACCTTCACTTCAGGGGGCTGACGACTTGCTGCTGTTAATGGAAACAGAGGCTCAAAAGTACATTAACACGCCGAAGTTACAACGGCTATTGCAATGGGCCGATGCAGCAACTAATGGCTCGGAAGGTGATTTTAAGCCGGTGGGTAAACGCGCTGCGGCGCTTATCAACGCTTGCGCCCACACCAAAACCAACGCCAACGCCAGGGCCAACGGCTGCGCCATCACCAACGCCTACGGCATCGGGAACCCCATCGCCAGCGCCGTCGCCCATACTAACACCTACCCCTACGCCTACGCCAACGTCTGCGCCTACGCCAAGGTATACTCCATCGCACTGGCTGAAGAATTTAAAAAAATTCAAATATTTAAGGAGGTGAAATGGACTCAATTGATTGCTCAACTGAAAAAACTGCAAAAGCAATTGCCTGAGGCTCACCAACCTCAACAAACACAGTTAGGATTTACCCCTCGCCTTTTAAATACCTGGTGCAATGCACTCGATCTCGATCCAGAAATAGTTCAATTATCTCAGGAAGAAGCAAAGGCGCTGGCAGATTATTTATATGCCAATCATCTGATCATCCAATGCAAAGAAGCAGCAGTGAGAATATCAGCAAAAACCTGGGCAGAAATAGAATCGCGGATGTTGCTAGTTCCAGAGAATTCTACCATTTGAGACGATCGATGGGACTTACGCACTCCCACCAAAGAAACCGGGTTTTTCAGCAAATTTTAGGGCTGCAACGTGTCTTTTTGTAAAAAACCCGGTTTCTGAACCCCCAAGAGTTCGCGCCCTCAAACCCTCAAATTTCCCCATTCACCTGCATCTGATGCACCTTGTCAGCCAATTCTTGCAAGCGCTTTTCATCTAAATCATCGATCGCCAGCATCCCTACATAAATAATTTCCTTCAGCGTTAGTCGGGTTGCTAGCGCCTTTTTCTGCACAAGATCCTTGATAATCGGGCTGACTCCAATGGCGGTACTGGCTCGTGTCACAAAACTAACCGGAGATTAACAACATCGACTAAATCTTAGCATCTTTAAGCTGAGCTCTTAGCTGCGATGCAAAATGCTTAAGCGCGTCTTGACAAGACAAAAAATGCCTAATTTGCCATCTTTGAGCAGTATGGCGAAATGGAAGCAACTGCTACGGTTTTAGACCAGCTTCAAAATGCCGCAGAACGGCTCAGAGAGCCTTATTCTCGTTTATACACCTTGTTACTGCGGATTGCTGAGGCTCAGCCGATCGCCTCCTCTGCTATGCTGGATTTACTGTATCGGAGCATTGAGCAAGGACAAGTAGCGCTTGATGCGTCATTGGCAAGTGTTCAAGAAGCTAAAAGGGATTGGAACATATTATGAGCGAACAAAAACAACTTCCCGAACCAGAGAAAGTTAAGAACACTGTCGCCATGCTTCGGGAAAGTAACCGAATGCTCGAAGCTTGGACTCAAACACTAGATGAATTGATTGCGATGGTAGAAGCTGATATTCGCAACAGTCCGATTAATGTTTACCGCCGAGAAAATGCCCAGCGGTTGGCGGAGTCTGTCAAGCAGGAGTTGTAGATAGATTTATCCTCAAAACCTCATCAATACTCTCATGACAGGAATTGAAGCATTTGGTATAGCTTGTGTTAGCGGTATCGCCCTCCCAGTTTTCCAGTCAGTCTTTGAAGGCGGTGGCAAATTTCTCGGTTTTATAGGCAAAAAGCTAGATGACAAAACTAAAGAGCTAATTTACACTGCATCGGGGGAATACGGCAAACGTTACTGGAAGCGTCACGGCATTCTGAAAGCGCTGGGAATGCGGGAGGCTGTGCCATTAGAATCGGTTTATACTGCTGTGCAGTTTTTGGATGAGCAACAAATCCGCAGTTTTGAATCAATCCAAAATATAGAGGCAACTTACCGCAAAGCTAAACAGCGAAATTTTCAGCAGCAAAAATGCCAGAAGCAAGAAGGGCTAAAAATTGCCAATCAGAAGCAATATTTGATGGTTTTAGGGCAGCCGGGAGCGGGAAAGTCTACATTTTTGCGGAAAATGGGACTCGAAGCACTGAAGGGCAAAAAAGGTAAATTTAAGCACGATCGCATTCCTGTTTTTATTGAACTTAAAAGTTTTACATCGAACCAGATCGAGATTGAAAAAGTTATTGTTGAAGAGTTTAAAATTTGTGGCTTTCCCGATTCTGAGAAGTTTATCGATAAGTTGTTAGAGCAGGGAAAACTGTTAATCTTGTTGGATGGATTGGATGAAGTGCCGACAGTCAACACCAATGAGGTAATTAGTAAAATTCAAGATTTTGTCGATCGCTATGACAAAAATCGCTTCATTGTCTCTTGTCGCACAGCAGCTTATCGCAACAACTTTAAACGCTTTACCGATGTCAAACTTGCCGACTTTGACAATACTCAAATTGAGCAATTTATTGATAACTGGTTTCAGTCTGAGGTTGACAAACAAGCGGGAACTGCTCAAAAATGTTGGGAGTTATTGCAAAAGCCAGAATATGCAGCGGCTAAAGAGTTAGCGCACACGCCATTATTGCTAACTTTCCTCTGTCTCAATTATGACAGATCGCAAAACTTTCCGAATAATCGCAGCGTTCTCTATAAAAAGGCTTTGCGGATATTGTTGGAAGAATGGGCTGCGGAAAAACGGATTCTGCGAAATGAAATTTATCAAGGACTCAGCACGGAGTTAGAGGAGAGTTTGTTATCGGAGATTGCTTATACTGGTTTTGAGACTGATAAGCTGTTTTTTTCGCAGCGAGAAGTGGTTGAGCCAATCAAAACTTTTTTAGCAAGTAATTTGAATGTACCGAAGCATTTAGATGGTGAGGCGGTGCTGAATGCGATCGCAGTTCAACAGGGGATTTTGGTAGAACGGGCTGAGGATGTGTACTCGTTTTCGCATTTGACGCTTCAGGAATATCTGACCGCTCAATATATTGCTGATAATAATTTAATTGAGCAGTTAGTTACCGATCATCTTTTCGATTCACGTTGGCGAGAGGTATTTTTGTTGGTGGCGGGGTTGGTGCGTGCAAAAAATGGGGCTGATAAGTTGTTGCTGTTAATGGAAAAAGAGGCTCAAAAGTACATTATTAACCAGCCGAAGTTGCAAGGGCTTTTGCAATGGGCAGATGCAGCGACTAAGGGTTCGGAAGGTGATTTTAAGCCTGTGGGTAAACGTGCTGGGGCGATCATGATCGCCTACGCCTACGCCATCGCCAACGCCAGCAGCTACGCCAACGCCATCGCCAACCCCAACGCCTACGCCTACGCCTACTCCTACGCCTACGCCATCGCCAGCAGCTACGCCATCGCCAACGCCATCGTCAACACCAACCCCAAAGGCGACACCTACGCCATCGCCATCGCGCTTGCCGAAAAACTTAAAAAAATTAACATCTTCAAGGATGTGAAGTGGACTGAACTGATTGCTCAACTGAAATTACTCAGCGATCAATTGCCTGATGCTGATCAACCCGAACAAATACACTTAGCATTTGACGATCGCCTTTTAGATACCTGGTATCATGCACTCCATCTCGATCCAAAAATAGTCAAATTATCTCAGCAAGAAGCAAAGGCACTGGGAGATTATTTATCTGCCAATCATCTAATCATCCAATGCAAAGAAGCAGCAGTGAGAATATCAGCAAAAACCTGGGAAGAAATAGAATCGCGGATGTTGCTAGTTCCAGAGAATTAAATTGTGTAAGGTGCGTCGCCGTGAGATTGTCGATTTAATTCAGGGATTGAAGAATGGCGACGCACCCTACGAATACTCATCCACCGCAAGAAGGACACAGGCACAATTAAAATCAATGGCTAAGTGATAAAATTGAGGTAGAAAGTAGACAATCACCATGCCTAGAAAAATTCGCGAGTTAAAAGCTCAGATTACCCGTGAAGGCTTTATTTATTTGCCAAAACGCGGAAAAGGTAGCCATGAAAGATGGGAGCATCCTTTGATTAGCAAAACCTTAACAATTCCAGGCAAAGATGGAGATGATGTGCCACGCTATTTAGAGAAGCAGTTGGCAATATTGTTAGCGGAACTCGACGAGTTAAAGGAGGAAGATTCATGAATCGATATAGTACGATCGTCCAATGGTCTGATGAAGATCGACTTTTCTTAGTGACGATTCCAGAATTTGCCGATCGCGTGATTATGCCCTGTACACACGGTAAAACGCGCGAAGCAGCCATCCGAAATGCCGAAGAAGTGATCGAAATGTATCTGGAAGCTTGGCAAGAAGAAGGTTCACCGATCCCGGAAGCCAGCATTATGCAAATCGCCTGAGTAGAATCCCAAGCTAAACAGTATGCGCGCACCTATCATATAGGACATCAATCTCAACCGATAAAATCTCCCCATTCACTTGCATCTTTCGTAAAAAACTTGGTTTCTGAACTCCCAAGTTAGCGCCCTCAAACCCTCAAATCTCCCCATTCACCTGCATCTGGTGAACCTTATCAGCTAATTCTTGTAAGCGCTTTTCGTCAAGATCATCGATCGCCAGCATCCCTACATAAATAATTTCCTTCAGCGTTAGTCGGGTTGCTAGCGCCTTTTTCTGCACAAGATCCTTGATAATCGGGCTCACTCCAATGGCGGTACTGGCTCTAGTCACAAAACTAACCGGAGATTAACAACTTCGACTAAATCTTAGCATCTTTAAGCTGAGCTCTTAGCTGCGATGCAAAATGTTTAAGCGCGTCTTGACAAGACGCGACAAAACGATTATAGTAAAAATGTGGAAAGGTCGATCGACCTATTCCTCGATAATCTCAACCAAATCCTCAATCATCACATCAAAAGTCCGCGCCAATTTGTGGATTGCTGTAAAATCAACCATTGCCATTTCAGGACGACGAGCATAGCTTCTGACTGTACTGTAAATTACCCCAGAACGATCGGACACTTCCTTCAGTGTCCAGCCTTTCTCTGCCGCCAGTTCTCGAATTTTTAGCCTGACTAAACCCATGCTTGACAGTTGATGCAATTGCGTCATATAATAGGACATACAAACCGAAAGCCCGTTCTCAGTCTACAAGACTAACGGACTTTCAGCTATTCTTCCAAAATCTCGACTAAATCCTCAATCATCACATCAAAAGTCCGAGCCAATCTGTGCAGGTAGGCAAAGTTAACGGTTGTCATCCCTTGACATTGGGCGTAGTTCCTAATGGTACTGTAACCAACGCCCGATCGATCGGAAACTTCCTTAAGTGTCCAGCCGTTCTGAGCCGCAAACTCCCGAATCCGCAACCTCACTAACCCTTTGCTCATACTTGCTTGACAAATGACAATCTGCTGTCGTTTAATATTAGATATCTAAAAAGCCGATCGACCTATTCTTCCAAAACCTCGACCACATCCTCAATCATCACATCAAATGTGCGAGCTAACTTCAGCAGAGAAGTGAAATCAACCTTTGACATAGATTGACAGCGGGCATAGTGTTTTACCGTATTATACAAGACTCCCGATCGTTCAGAGACTTCCTTAAACGTCCAGCCCTTCTCGGCTGCTAATTCTCTAACTTTGACTCTAACTAAACCCATACTTGACACTTGGTGTCATGCCACCTTAAAATAAGCATATCAAAAAAGCCGATCGCCCCCCGGCATGGAAAACTAAAGGGCGATCGTCTTTAAAACTTACATAGACAGTTATTAGCTGTCTTAAAGACCTGCCATCAAGAGACTCATCTGCAATCAGTATCAGAATACGTAATTAACAGAACGGGCACTTAACAGAACCGTTACTTAACAGAACCGTTACTTAACAGAACAGGTAATTAACATGATATCAGATACTTCCAGAAAATCATCGGCGATCGGCGAATCAAAAATTATCCACAAATCGCCAGTGCTGCATCCGCTGGCGAGATTCGTCACCGAAGACACAGTAGCACTGCTTTTCAACATCTCAACAGACGACATTTATCGGATCGAATGCTGCCGTTATATGGTGTATGTCCATGCTAAAGGTGTCAGCCGGTTTGTCAGCTACGCCGATTTCCCCCCAATCTTACGAGTAAATCCGCCTTCCCCTCAAGATTTTGGCCGCTGGTACAAACGCTGGAAAGGCAAGCAAGCACCCGGATTTTGGACTAAATTCTATACCCACAACTTCCAGGCGGCTGTTTCAGTTGACGGTTTGTTGGAGTGGGGCGAATTGGTAGCTAAGGTTAAATTGGTCATTTCTGCTTCAGCGCTGCAACAGCTACGAGATGTTTATGCGGCAGAAAAAGATTTGATGGAAAAATTTTAAAGTGCGATCGCAGGAGCAACTACCATCTAGTTTCAGTCACTGCTCAAAGCAATTCGATCGCTATAAATTGCGAAAAAACTAAATTTTTGGGAACTTGTGGAAGCTTAATTAGCCCCAATCAGAAAGATTCTCCCGAAAACATTGCTGGTGAAAAAGTCGGTGATTGCATCACGTTTGATGAATAGACGACTCAACGGCTAAGCAAGTGAAATTTCAGGAACTTGCCGAAAACCCCCAGATGCACTATTAAAACTGAAGGTTGATTAAAATCACAACGCCTTCGCATCGGAGACAACTTAAAACACTTCGTCCTCGATTCCTACCCACCATTCGCCCAGATTCATTAAATCCCGGTGGAGGTCGGCAAGTTCTATCATATATTCTTCAGTCGAAATCTCCGATCGCCTTTCTTCCAATTTTTTCAGGCGCAGTTGCACCAACAGCCAAGGTTTGGAAATTCCGTCCGTTGCTTCAATATATTTGGCTAAGTCTTTGCTATTCATATGTTCGATTTATTTGCTTAAAAAGACGGCGATTGAAATCGCGCCTACACAGACAAAACCCGCCTCCGCGGGTTGAAGAGTTGAAGAGTGGGCGGTTAAAATTATGTTACCTTCTTCAGTCGGCGTCCGGCGGACATCGTTTGTGTAGGCGCGGTTTCAACCGCCGTCTTCCCTCGCGGACAAACATCCTTTACCTGTAATCCGAAGTCTGAATATTGTTCAACTTCGCCGCATATTTCATGCCGTATTCCGGGCGACAGAAGCGATCGATCTGAGACTCGAAAAACGCCCGATTTGCCTTCAAATGCTTCGGATTGGGGTCATCCAAAGGATATAATAGCGCAGTTCGCAAAGCTTGAATCACGCCTGAAGTAACGCAGTACATCGATCGCTGGAAAGTCACCCCAATTTGATTCAGGATATCATCTTCGCCGCGACACCGCTGTTTGTAGAAATCCATCAAATAAGGCGGCAGGAAGTGCAGCATATCTTGGGCTAGCAGAGTCGGCGGGATGCCGGCAGTTCCTACGGGGAATTTGTCTGCATACAAAATACCGTAGTGGAAGTCTTTTTGGTCGTCGGGAACTTCCCTAGCTTGCGCGTTGTAAGATTTTGTGCCCCGGAACGGCGAAGTGCGGTAAAATACCGATTCTACGTAAGGTAGCGCTGCTTCGTACAGCCAAGTGAAGCCTTTTGATTTCGGGATGATTTCGTAGGTTTCGCCATCGATGAGAACGTGGTGGTAAATCGGACGCCCTGCGATCGCAAATATACCATTTACCAGGAAATCCATCGCCTGCGGGACTGTGGTAACTTTCCCTTCGTCATACAAGTCGGAAACTTCAAAAAACACCGGTGCCATTACTTCCCAGAATAAACCGAGATTGCTGTAATAAGACATCTGGCGGCATTGTTCTAAAAACATTTCGGGGAATGCTTTGTGCATCGCCAGCATGAACGGGTCTTTTTTGAAGTAAGCTTTAATAGCGCGATCGGCATTTGCTTTGTATTCGTCGCTGTCGAGATAGGGGTCAAACTGGTTGACAGGAACGTACATCCCCCGGTGCCACAGCATCGACCTCATGCACTCTTCGGCAAATTCCATGTTAATGCGATCGTGCCACAAATGGTGAAACAGTCGCGGCTTTTTGCCAGTTTCTCCATTTTCCATGAACTCTAAAAGTTCGGGGTGGGCGCTTCCAGTACCCCGCCAAATCCGCAAATCTGCACCGTCACCTGAATAGTGATTTTGCAAGTCTAAATACTCCTGGGGCAAGAAATATTTAAAGAAGGGAAGCGGGTTTAAAAATACCCGTTCCGCGATGTAAAGTAAATCCCGCCAGTAGAAGTCCATCGGTACCGCGTAGGCCTTCCAAATCGCGATGATTTGCATCAGATTTTCCGGTGTATCTGGAATCATCGCACCGCCAGCTTCCAGTCTGTGAATTACTTCGGCAAATTCGTGCTTGGAAGGAGGCAGTTTAGTTGCTGGTTTACTAGGGGTTTGTACCATTTTCAGTTTCTCCTAATCAATAGCAATATTATTTGAACCATTTGAACCATCGATGCTTATTTTTCTGTTCCGCAAAAGCTGCCTTTTGTTCTCAACTCGACTTCAGTCGTTATTGAGGGAACCTGAAATCAATTCTTGACGCAACCGCAGAGCATGAAAGATACTCAAAACATCATGATTCCACTGTGGTAATAGCAGTGTCATAGCAATCTCTTCTACAGTATGAATGATGCCAGAAATAATAGCTACCCACAGGGGAATTCCAGCATAGTTAAAGCCGAAAAGAGCAACAGTAGCAATGAACAGGGTTATTCCCCAAAATTTAGCAGAGTAGGTGTGGTAGCTGGCTGGTTTACCATATTTTACCAAATTAACAATCCACCATGCCAACTGTAGAAAAACTACAGCCAATAGCGGTACTCGAAAGGCTATTACCACATCTCGATGCACCAGCCACGCACTAGCAAATACGCAGATATAGAAGCAGACATCTGCCCAACTATCGGCTTGACGTAATTGTGCATTACTGACGCCGATGCGTCGGGCAATAACGCCGTCGAAGATATCTGATAAAAACCCAACTAAGTAACCGATGATGAACCAAATGCTGATTGTGCCATCAACAGCATCCCATAGGAGGAATGGCGCGATTGCAGCCCGAAGTGCCACAAGAATACCAGGAATAAATTTCATCATCGGTGGGGCTAGTGACTAATGACTAATGACTGATGACTGATGACTCATGACTGAGGAATGACAATTAAATAACTTAAATACCTCTGTTCCACATTCCTCTCTCTTTCAGAAGTGTCGAGGGGAAAGGAGGCAGAGCCTCCGAATATGTGTTACCAGGCAGAGCCTGGGAACTCGAAAAATCGGAGGTGTTTAAGTTATTTAATTTTCGTTCCTAATGACCAATAACTAATGACCAATGACTAATGACGAATGACCACTGAATCTTGGATTAATACAGTAACCGCAGATTTCAAGCAGATGAACACAGATTGACGCAGATAGTTTCAAGATAAGAGAGTGAATGAATGCAATCTTGTCTAATGACTACTGACTACTGACTAATTTATCATGCTGATTGCTGACAGCTACTTGAGAATATCTGCCTGTTGATAGAGTTACTGCCATCGCATTTGTAGTAGATTCGCTCCACTTAAGCAGCCACACCGGCTGGATTCCCAAGAAGAAAATGATCGCGGCTAAAACTAGCGCTGGCATATTTTCGGCAAACTTAACTGGAGGATAGTAAGCCGTGGCGTTGTCCAACTTTCCAAAACAGGTGCGGTTGAGCAGAATTACGAAGTAAACTGCTGTTAACCCGGAGGCTAAAATGCAAAGTAAAGTCGGAATTGGAAATGCTGAGAAACTGCCTTGAAATACTAAAAATTCGGAGATAAAACCGACTAAACCGGGAATGCCGGCGCTTGCCATGCCGCCCAAAACTAACAGCGAACTTGCTGTCGGTAAACCGCGCATCGGGTTCATCAAGCCATTGAGTACGTCTAAATCCCGCGTGCCGACTTTGGTTTCAATGACGCCTACGAGATAAAACAGTAAGGCTAAAATCAAGCCGTGGCTTACCATTTGCCCGACAGCGCCGATTAAGGCGAGTTTGGTGCCGGCGGCGCAGGCGACGAGGATGTAGCCCATATGCCCGATCGAACTATAGGCTACCATGCGCTTGATATCTTTTTGGGCGATCGCGCTCAAAGCACCGTACATCACGCTCACCGTGCCAATTATCGCTAAACCCGGAGCGACAATCGACCAAGTTTCGGGGAACATCTGCAAACCAAACCGGATTAAACCGTAAGTTCCCAACTTCGCCAACACACCTCCCAACAGAATTGCAGTTGCTGGCGAAGCTTCGACGTAGGCATCAGGCAGCCAAGTATGCAGGGGAACTAAAGGAATTTTAATTCCCAAGCCAACTAGCAGAATTGTTAGCAGGATTAATTGCGTTTTTAAGGGCAAGTCTTGAGTCGTAATCGCGCTGTAATCGAAGTTTAAAGAGCCGCTTTGCCAAGCTACACCCAAAAATGCTGCTAAAACTAAAAGTCCCGAAACTGCTGTGTAAATCAGAAACTTCATCGCAGCGTATTCGCGCTGCTTGCCGCCCCAAATCGCAATTAACAGGTAAAAAGGAATTAATTCTAGCTCGTAAAACAAAACGAACAGCAGCAAGTTTTGAGACATCAAAGCTCCCGCTACCCCCGCATTGATTAGCAAAATCAAAGAGTAGTAAAGCTGGGGACGAGCCATGTTTTCCCCGGTGCCGTTGATGACTAATAGCGTCAGCAATCCGGTTAAAACTAACAGCGGCAAAGACAAGCCGTCGATGCCTAGATTGTAGCTCAAACCCAATTGCGGAATCCAAGGCAAATATTCTTGAAATTGCAGGCCTGAATTGGTGGTGTCAAATTGAGCCAGCAGCCAGATATTCAACAGTAAAACAGCAGCAGCGAAGGCGGAGGCTACTGAGCGCAGCCGCATCGTATTCATTTTTCCGGGCAAGAACCCGACAATCGCAGCGCCCAACGCGGGCAACCAGAGCAATGCACTAAGCATAATCTGTTAGGTATGAAGAATAAAGAATCAATTGAGAGTTGAGAGTTGATAGTTGAGAGTTAATAGTTGAGAGTTATTAAGAGTCAATTATCGATTGTAATTTTCAGCCTACATCTGACTTTTGACAAGTCATTAGTCATCAGTGCTGTCCCCGCTGGCGAATCGAGTAATTAGTCATTAGTTATTAGCAGATAGCTATTATTAACAACTAACTAATAAACATTTGCTTTGGATATAGGACGGCATAGTAATGATTCATACTGATGATATCAGAACCGGACTGCTTTCGCAGTCAGCGATCGACTATCAACTGTCAACTGTCAACCGCCAACCCTCAACTGTCAACTGTTTAAGACTCAATCAGAATATTGACTGCACCGGTGTCTAGATCGTAGTATCCGCCAACTACTTTCAGTTTATTTTCAGTAATTAACTGAGAGATGACTGGAGATGCTTTCAATCTTCTAGCTTGCAAGATTACATTGGCTTTCGAGGCATTTTCTAGACGATCGCCCGCTTGGCTTTTCGAGCTTTCAACAGCAGGCCTAATTGCTTCTAGCAAACTGCCAATTTGACCGGGAACTTGAGCGCCTTTGATGGTTGCATCTACAGCACCGCATCTTTTATGCCCGATTACCACCAAGACTTTTGCTCCCAGTACCAGCGTGCCAAATTCCAAGCTGCCAATTTCTTCTGGAGTAGCTATATTTCCTGCAACGCGACAGACAAATAAATCTCCCAATCCCTGATCGAAAATAATCTCTGAAGGAAAGCGAGAATCCGCACAGCCGAGAACAGCAGCAAAAGGTTTTTGAGCTTTAGCAACTTCGACGAGGCGGGGTAAGTCTTGGTTGGGACTTTGGCGTTTTCTGTCAACAAATCGCTTGTTCCCCTCCATTAACTTTTTCAGCGCTGCATCGGGGGTTAAGTCATTTTGAGCAATTGCTGGTGCCGGTGCAGCCACATCAACGCCTACTCGTGCTGCTAGTATTCCTGTACCTATTGCTCCTGCGACAAATTTGAGGGAGTTGCGCCGGGAAAGATTTACTTGTCTGTTTTTGTCTTTCATTTATGCTGCGTGGTTAGAGAAAGTTTGAAATCTTTGTTCGAGATTTCATTTATTTAAGATTTTAGGTTCAAACTGTCACCTAAAATCTTTAACGTTATATCTCTTTACCCGCCAACAATCAGCGATAAGCGAGCCAACAGAGGCCAGCTTACTAGCAGTCCCAAGAGTGCAACTCCGAACAGAATTGTCAGGGCATAAAATTGAGTTTGACCGCTAACGTTGTACTTGAGGCTCTGCCCGCCGAAAACTGTGGCAAAACCGATTAAGTTTGCAAATCCGTCAACAATATTGCGATCGAACCAGGATATGATTTGGGAAACCAGACCGACTGCAAATATTACTGTCACGCGGTAAAGTTGGGCGGTGTAAAAGTCGTAGGCAAAAAAGTCTTGCACGGCTTGAGAACCAATTCGCACTGGTTTTTCCCACTTGTCGTTGAGGTAAATAAATGCTCCTGCACCAATGCCGATCGCGCTTGACAAAACGAGCAGTCCGGCGGCAGTATAATTCAAAGTTGCCAAAGGCAGCAATTGCCACGCTGCCAGAAAGTGCGGCACGTGCAAGGTAAATCCCATTAACACAGTCATCGGCAAGATAAAAGGCCAAGCAACTTCCGGGGAACGTTCCGTCATTTGCTTCGGTTTGCCGCCGAAAACTAAACCAAAAACGCGGACTAAGCCAAAAGCAGTCACGCCGTTGACAAACAGCACTACTACTAACAGTGAAGGATGAGTTTTAGCCAGCCCGCCTGCTAATTCGGATAAAGCCCAGAAGCAGCCGAAGGGCGGAAGTCCAATCACTCCAGCAGCGCCGACAAGAAACGATATGCCCGATATGGGGCGCTTTGGCCACAAACCGCCGAGAGAGCGGACATCCTGAGTGATACTGTTCCAAACTACGGAACCGATGCTCATTACCAACAAACCCATTGCCAAGGTGTAGGCAAACATTAATGTTAGGGCTATCTGGGTTTGTCCGGTACCGACAGCAATAAATACCAAGCCCATGTAAGAGCTAACTATATAGGAAAGCGTGCGCTTGATGTCAATTTGGGCGATCGCAATTAAGGAAGCACCCACCGCCGTTGCAGCACCCACAATAATAGTTGTCTTCAGCCCCACGGGCGACAAAGCAATCACCGGCTGCAATTTAATCAAAATCCAGGCGCCGGTTTCCACAACCACCGTGTTCCGCAAAATCGTTGCCGGCAAAGGGCCTTCCATCGCCTCATCCAGCCACAGGTGCAAGGGAAACTGGGCGCATTTGCCCATCGGGCCGGCAATCAAAGTTAAACTTAACAGCGTCGCCACTGTAGGGTCGATGTTTGCAGTCTTAGCCCAGACGGCCAACTCGTCAAAATTCCAAGTTCCTGCTAGTGGCAGAATTGCAACTACTCCCATCAACAGAAACAAGTCTCCCACACGCTTTGTCAAGAAAGCGTCGCGAGCTCCTGTCACCACCAAAGACTGATTGAACCACAGCCCGATTAGCAGGTAAGTTCCCAGAGTCAGGACTTCCAGAATCATGTAGCTGAAAAACAGAGAGTTGGACAACACCAAGCCGCACATCCCCGCTTCAAACAGCCCCATCAGGGAAAAGAACCTAGCCCAACCCCAGTCCATCTCCATGTAACCGACTGCATAAATCTGCGCCAGAAAGTTCAGTCCGGTAATCAAAACTGTCGCCCCGACTGTGACAGCAGAAATTTCTACGGGAATGGTCAGGTCTAAACCTGCCACATTCAGCCAGGGAATGAACTGCTGTTGCGCTGGTTGGTTCCAGATAGCTGTCAGGGCGATGACGCCGTGGGCGAAAGCGAAGAAAGTTAAGATGGCGTTTACGTAACCGGAGGGTCTAGGCCCCGTGCGGCGAGTTACTGCTGGAAACCACAGTATCGACAGAAATGCGCCGATGAGTGGATAGCAAGGTATAAACCAAACGGTCTGGAGTAGGATTTGAGCCATTGGCACTACCTGTAAATGTTACAAAAATTTAAAAATCTGAGAATAATCTCGATCGCCTAAAGGCTGAGGTCATTCGCCAGAAGTAAAGAAATTTTGGGGGTAAATGCGAGTTTCTCGTCGATTTGAAACCGCGCGCTTCAATATAGACTTATTAATTTTATATTAAGTATTGCCGGAAATTTTCATATTTCCTAATTCGGCATACTTATATACAGATAAACGGTGCTTATAGCAAAAATCAGACGGCGGTTGAAACCGCGCCTACACAAACGATGTCCGCCGGACGCCGACTAAGAGAGGAGCACATAGGTTTTCAACCCGCTTCGAGTGGGTTTTGGCTGTATAGACGCGGTTTCAACCGCGAGCGTCTTCTAAAGATTAAAGTCGCTCAATTTCCCTAGCGAGTTCTGGGAGTTGGGCTTGTCGCTGTCCGATCGCCCTGGCCCTGACATTTAAAAGACCGATCGGGGTATTTAACAAATCTACCAGATCGGCGCGGGCGATCCTCTTCGAGGGCTTCGCTAACGTACATTTAGTCGCAGCAACAGGTAACTCTTTTAACAGCCACCTAGCCAGTCGGTACAAATATTCCCCCGTGGTGAATTCTCGCATCAAATCGACACCGTGGAGTTGGTGCAAATATTTATTCGACTCGCCGTAACGATGCCATTGACTTTGCAACTGTTTTATTGTAGACCTATGGCGGTGTCGGACGATCGCCTTTTCGGCAAAATAGATTTGATAGGATGTTTCCCGCAAAATCCGCCAGCACAAATCCGCATCGCCACCACTCGTCAGGTACGGGCGAAACAAACCAACTCGTGCTAAAATCTCTCGGCGTACAGCCAAGTTTGCAGTTTGACCGTAGGCACAAAAAGGGTGGGCGAGAGTATGTTTTTGAGATAAAGTATTTTCGCGGGCGGCGTGTTTTTCTAACAGACTGTTACCGGGGAGGGCGAGGATTTCCCCGCAGGTAATACCTATTTCTAAGTCAGCAAATGGTTTGACTAAATTTTCCAACCATTGAGATTCGGGGCGACAGTCTGCGTCGGTAAAGGCGATGATTTCGCCTGTTGAGGCGCGAATTCCTTTATTTCTGGCGGCGTAGGAACTTTGAATCGTATTTTCGCTGAGATTGCGAATGGTGATTTGACTTTGCTTGCTTCCCCCCCTTGACAAGGGGGGGACTGAGGGGGGGTTAGGAGATGATAATGTTTCGAGGATGGTTGAAGTGCGATCGCGACTTTTGTTGTCTACTAAGAGATATTCTACTCTGGTTGTGGGATAAGTTTGCGATCGCAAACACTCGATTAATTCCGGCAAATCCGTCTCGCCGTTGTAAACAGGTACCACAACCGAAACAATCGGTAAAAACTCCTGATTGTTCATTAATCCTCTGTGCTGGTTGTTGAGTCAATCAGGACTAAAGTCCTTACTACGAACCCGTTTGTAGTGAGGACTTCAGTCCTATCTTACCCGTTTGTAGTGAGGACTTCAGTCCTATCTTACCCGTTTGTAGTGAGGACTTCAGTCCTATCTTACCCGTTTGTAGTGAAGACTTCAGTCCTATCTTACCCGTTTGTAGTGAGGACTTCAGTCCTATCTTACCCGTTTGTAGTGAGGACTTCAGTCCTATCTTACCCGTTTGTAGTGAGGACTTCAGTCCTATCTTACCCGTTTGTAGTGAGGACTTCAGTCCTATCTGCGGGTTGTGAAGTCAATCAGGACTGGCATTCCTTACTACGAACCCGTTATCGAATAATTTCTACTTCCGTGCCTTTTTGCACAAACTGATACAATTCCTCAACATCCTTATTTTCCAGCGAAACACAGCCCAAAGTCCAATTCGATCGCTCTTTGATAATTTTCTTTGAATCAGCAGGCACGCCGTGAATACCAACCTCGCTGCCAACGCTATCGTACCATTTGATTGTACCTGCTTGCTTAGCTTTGATATGTTTTCGCCAAGATTGTTTAGTTGGATAATCCAGCCAGAGAAACTTCGACCAAGCTGCATGAGGATAAAAGTCTTTGATGCTAAAAATTCCTTCCGGCGTCCGCGAATCACCTTCTTTTAGTTTATCGCCTGTGGGATTGGCACCAAATACAACCGGATAAGATTTAACTGGCTTTTTGTTGTCGTATACAGTTAGCCTATATTTTGATTTTTCCACCAGGATTGAAATTCTACTTTTATCTAATTTATCCGGTTCGCCTAAAATTTGTGCGAGGGGTTTGCCGTAGTTGAATAAATTATCTGATGGCAATTGAGTGTGTAAAACATTTAACTCATCAGCCGGACAGTTGCCTAAGCAAAAAACATCTAAAATGTAGGGAATGGGAACAGCATAACCGAGTCTAACAAGTTTCCAGTAAACAAAGGAGCTAGCAGTTAGCAATAGAACACTGACAGATGAAGCAATTACCCAAATCTTGTTCCGTCTTTTTTTCAATTCCATTGCATTAACTTGGGATATTAATTGTCATAATTGTAACTTATGAGCTTGGAACTGGCAAGATGCCAGTTCCACAAGTGAATTTAGTTACTATGGAACAGGGATCTTGCCTGTGATGAGTGTTAAATTCCCCAGCAGTGGAACAGGCATCTTGCCTGTGATGAGTGTTAAATTCCCCAGCAGTGGAACAGGCATCTTGCCTGTGATGAGTATTAAATTCCCCAGCAGTGGAACAGGCATCTTGCCTGTGATCAGTGTTAAGTTCCCCAGCAGTGGAACAGGCATCTTGCCTGTGATGAGTGTTAAGTTCCCCAGCAGTGGAACAGGCATCTTGCCTGTGATGAGTGTTAAGTTCCCCAGCAGTGGAACAGGCATCTTGCCTGTGATGAGTATTAAATTTCCCAGCAGTGGAACAGGCATCTTGCCTGTGATGAGTATTAAGTTTAAAAGCAGTGGAACAGGCATCTTGCCTGTTTTTCGAGTCTAAAACGGGCAAGATGCCCGTTCCACAACTGCATTGAGTTCTTGTGGAACGGGCATCTTATTTGTTTTTTAACATGGCAGAAAACATCAGCTACATATGCTGTAAAGTCTGTTATTAATCCGCTGTTAACTGTTGCCAGTCAACATCAAAATCATTAACACTAACACCCCGTTAGTTAAATAAAAGATACCAACCACCTGAGTTTCCAGCCAGCCGCAGAGTTCTAGATGGTGGTGCAGCGGAGCCATTCTTAACAAACGCTTGCCGATACCATCCGGGCCTTTTGTAGCTTTGTAATAACTTACCTGAGCAATTACTGACAGCGTTTCAATAAAGAATATCCCGCTGATGATTAATAATATCCAAAGGCTATTTGTTAATAAAGCTACCGCACCCAACGCACCGCCCAAAGCCAAAGCACCTGTATCGCCCATGAACACTCGCGCTGGATTGCGGTTGTGAGCTAAGAAACCGAGACAACTGCCGCTGGTGCAGGCACAAAATATCATTAATTCTGGCGAAGTTGAGGCTACAGATGCACCTAATCCTAAAAGTGCGATCGCCCCCAAACCTCCCATCAACCCGTCAACGCCATCGGTTATATTAGTAGCATTGCTTTCAGCAACCAACACAAAACCCGCCAGAGGCCAAAACAGCAAACCTAAAGGCAATACCCAACCGAAAGGCAAAGCAATGCTCGTAGAAATACCTGGTTCCCGGAACATCAGCCACAGACAAAATAGAGTTGCAAAACCTACTTGCAAAGCCAATTTCATCCGAGGTGAAATACCTTTATTCGACTTGCGGCGCAGAATTTGCCAGTCGTCGATCCAGCCGATGAAACCGTAAGCTAAAGTTAAAGCCGATACGGCAACAACATCTGGGTTAAAGCCAGACCACAGCACAGCCACTGCGACTCCTACGGGAACAAAAAAAATGCCTCCCATTGTCGGCGTTCCCGCTTTTTTCAAGTGGGCTTGGGGGCCGTCTTCACGAATTATTTGTCCTGCTTTTAGTTTCTGGAGTAGGGGGACTACTATATAGCCCAAACCGGCTGCAACTACAGCACAAACAGCTAGCGGCATAAATAGCGATGTCGGCAAGTTCAAAAATCTGCCCGCTGCTATATCTAAGCCGATCGCTACAATCCCGAGCCCCAAACCCAGCAGTAGGAATAAATTCCTGCCCGTAAGTTTGAAAGGCATACTAAAAGAGACTTTCTCGTCCACAAAATTATCCATACCACTCCTCAACACACACCATTTGAGCGCAAGCAATTAATAATTGGGAATAGGGTGCGATACAGGAGATTGGGAAATCTCTTAGTTTGTCTTCCCTGTTTCCGGTTGATTCTTTCACCCGCAAAAAGCGGGTACAAGCCCTAGACTTAAGTCAGCGACGATTTTCAAATTTTAGATTCTGCTTTTTGGCGAGCGGGCAACGCCCGAGTTCGGGTTCCGGTGATTCGCTGGGCTGCAATTTAATCTAAAATCGAAAAAACCAAAATCGACTCACCTGTTTAGCCTTATTCCTCGCCTACACCGGCATCATCTTCTGCTTCTTCTTCTAAGTCATCGTAAGGACTGTCGTCAACTGCCATTAGTTCAGAAATTTCTTCTTCGTGCAGGTAGTCGGGTTCTTGAACATCCCTTGCTAACAGGCGATTGTTAGATTCCAACCAGTCTAAAAGAGATGATTGCTGCTTTAATGGAATTACGTCCGCAGGCAAGTGGCGAGGGATTTGGCGCAGAGATGGGTTGTACATGATTCTCGGTTTCTAAACAGAAAGAGGCGATCGAGTAGAGGTAATGTCTTGTCGGCTGACAGCTCTTTCGATAGAGCGCTTGCAGCCCGGGCATTTAGCAGGGCTAGGGCATTATACCATACGCACTGTTTGGTTCCGGATCGGATAGGATGGCATACCGCAAGGGAACTCGCCCGAGCATGGGCCTCAGGATAACATTAAAATCCGTTTTGGCCAATCCTTCTTTAGCCGTAATTATCCTAGCCTGAGACGATCGCATTCAAGATATCCCAGGATACACGGCCCTTTAGCCAGAACCGGATGCACAACAGTCTCCTGGTTTTTCCTCAAAGCCCGCTCCGCAAAGCCCTCTGCCGAATTCAGTCAACTCTCGAACAATAAATGTCAGGATGGATACAACGGCAGCAGTTTTATACAACAAAGAGGGTTACGACACAGGAGGAAAAAAACTTCTGGGGCGTCATTCAGCCGGAGAAGGATTTCTCAAAAGCTTGGTTCAACACGGCAAGGCTGACGGACTATACTGTTTTGCAGACAGCGCAGCAACGTTTCAGGAGTTTTGTTCGCAAATCCAACCGTGGCTGCAACAACCGAGGAAAGTCCGCTGGATTCCCACCCAACGACCGGATTTGCTATCTCAACCGGGCACAATTTATCGCCCTGACCCCTCCCTTGCCAATCTGGTTTGGGGGCGCAGATTCGTCGATCAGCGGGCTTACAGCGTTTGTGGCGTTACCCATACGATCGGCACAAAATACGTGATGGCGGCGATCGGCGAATTGATAACTGCGCCCATACAGCCTTGGGACGCGCTGATCTGCACGTCTAACGCTGTGAAAACAGCAGTATTCGGGGTGATGACCGAGTGGTCTGAGTATCTGGCCGAGCGCAACGGCGGTAAACCGGAAATTTTGGTCAAATTGCCCGTAATTCCCCTAGGAGTGGATTGTGGCGCGTTTCCGCAGGGTGTGGCAGCGGTTGAGATGGGCGATCGACAGCGCCGCGAACTCGGCATTTCTCCCGACGATATTGTCGTGTTATTTGTCGGTCGATTGACTTTTTCAGCAAAGGCTCATCCGGTACCAATGTACCTCGCTCTGGAACGGGCGGCGCAACAGACAAAAGCTAAAATCCACTTAATTCAAGCCGGCTGGATCGAAGATCCCAGAGAAGAACCCGACTTTAAAAATAGCGCAAAAATCTTTTGTCCCTCGGTGAATGCTATTTTTTTAGATGGCAGAGAGCCGGAAATTAGAATTAATATTTGGTCGGCTGCTGACATTTTCATTTCGCTTTCCGACAACATTCAAGAAACCTTCGGACTGACGCCCATTGAAGCAATGGCGAACGGATTGCCGGCGATTGTCTCTGATTGGAACGGATATAAAGAATCTGTACGCCACGAAATCGACGGCTTCCGCATTCCCACAATCATCCCGCCGCCTTCTGCTTGTTTGGATTTAGCGCTAAATTATCTCGATGGCAGTTTGAATTGGCCGACTTATATGGGTCACACTTCCCTTGCTACAGCAGTCGATATTGATGCTTGCACCCGCGCTTTGTGTGTATTAATTGAAAGCCCTGAATTGAGAAAGCGGATGGGGGAAAATGCCAGACAAAGGGCGAGGGAGATTTATGATTGGAAAGTAGTGATTGCGGCTTACGAACAGTTGTGGCGGGAATTAGCAGAAATTCGGGTTTCGGCGCCGGAGTCTGCTGCTTTGAAACCAGGGAAACCGCCTTATCCGCTGGGCGACGATCCGTTTCGGGTTTTGGGCCACTATTCGACTGGAGCTTTAAGCAATGAAATGATGCTGAGGCTGAGTGCGATCGCTACACCACAAATTTTAAAGGAATTGCAAACAATTTGGTTTACCAGCTTCGGTCAAGACAGGAGAATCTCTGTTAAGGTTCAGATGGAGATATTAAAGGCGATCGAGCAACAAGGTGCTGTCAGCGTCGGGGTAGTTCTCAGCCGTTATGCCACGAGCGAGGAAGAATCAGCATCTCTCTATCGGACGCTGCTTTATCTGGTAAAATTTGGTATTTTAGTCATTGGGAAATAGGTAATTAGTTCAAGAATACTCGGCGGTTGAAACCGCAACTACACAAACGAAGTCGGCCTGGGCCGACTGAAGAATAAAAAAAATGCTTAAAAAATCACGACTATTAGAGATAATTGCTGGTAAGAATCGCGGTTTGCTGGCCACTCCCAGCGACAAGCAAGCGATTTTAAGCGCGATCGCCCAATTGGAAGATTACAACCCCACATCTAGCCCTGTGGAAGCCGCAGAGCTGTTAGATGGCGATTGGCGGTTATTGTATACCACCAGCCGCGGCCTGCTGAATCTTGACGGTTTTCCGTTGTTGAAATTGGGGCAAATTTATCAATGTATCCGCGTCAAGGAATCTAAAATATACAACATTGCCGAAGTTTACGGCTTGCCTTATTTAGAAGGAATTGTCAGCGTGGCTGCGAGATTTGAGGCGACTTCGCAACGGCGGGTACAGGTGAAGTTTGAGCGATCGATCTTGGGTTTGAGCAAATTGATCGGCTATGAATCTCCGGCTAAATTTATCAAGGAAATCGAGTCTGGTCAAAAGTTTGCTGCTGTAGATTTCCGGCTGGAGCCTCGGGAACAGCAGGGATGGCTGGATATTACTTATTTGGATGCGGATTTGCGGATCGGGCGCGGGAATGAAGGAAGTGTTTTTGTGTTGACAAAAGAGTGATTTTGTGCTGGTGCAGTGCAATAAGTAACGGGGAGCATCTCCTGCTTTTCAACAAGGATATTTCTTTACAGTGCGAGCTCCTATAGCTCAATACAGTTCACTTAAGAAATAACAACAGGGAAAACTGATGATAAATAGAGATTGCGATTGCTTTCCTTCGGATCGCTTCGAAGAGCGTTCCTCGCAATGACCATCTTAAGTAAACCGTATTGTCCTATAGCTCGCTTTTTACACAGCTTTGCTGTGCTATAGGAGCTCGCACTGTAAATGCACAACCCAGATGCACCCACACCAGATTTACTGCGGCTTGGCTTTTTTCTGAGAATTCGCATAATGTTCGCTCATTAACTGATTGACTTCGGGATTGTAAATCCGCAGATAATTCCAGTAATTTTCAAACACCGATTTGACGTATCCTTTCGTTTCAGGAAACGGAATTTTTTCGGCAAAAGCATCCGGATCGCTAAAGCTAAACCTCTTCAACCAATCTGCTACAGCATTCGGCCCGGCATTGTAGCTCGCCACAGCTAACATCGAGTTATTCTTGTATTCGTCGTGAGTGTGATCCAAATACCAAGTTCCGAGTTTAATATTGTCGTCCACATTCTCTAGTGAATATTTTTTGAGATTGATTTTCTGGGCTACCCAACTAGCCGTTTCTGGCATTACCTGCATCAAACCTGTAGCGCCAACTGATGATTTAATCCCGGGCATAAATCTCGATTCTTGCCGGATTAATGCTGTTACTAATACTTGGTTGATTTTGTTTTCTTGCGAGCCTTTGGTAATGTTTTCTAAGTAAGGAAAGGGATAAAGTGCTTGCCAGTAAGCAGGCTGCTGTCTGAGGGCGAGGTATTGGGTTCTATCATCGGGTTTGTCGCGCTGGCGCAAACTTCCAATCATCCACAAGCCGTCTAAATTGTCTCCGACTCCAATTCGCATTAAACCGTCAGTAAACTGTTCGGCAATACTTGGTTCGACGCGGTTGGTAAATTCTACTTGCCACAGATTCCAAGCATCTCTATCTTGACCTAATTGATAGAGTTCTTTCAACGCAGGAGAGCCGGCGGTTAGTTCGGGGCGCCCTTGGGGCCGCACTACGTTGGGAGACAAATCTCTGACTGTGGTAAAGTCGCCTACTGGCCAGCCGAGAAGTACGGCCGATCGCCACGCGAAATATGATTCTGGATAGCGTAAAATAGTATACTCAAATGCAGTCTTGGCGTCTTGTTCGCGACCGAGTTGCTGTGCCCATTTCCCGACCCAAAATGCTGCTTCTGCTGCTTGTTCGCTGTCGGGATTGTTGGTGGTTAGTTCTCTGGCCCACTGCCAAGCTGATTTGAAATCTCCGCCTTTGGCATACTGTTGGGCGATCGTCCAACGCAGTTCGCCTGCTTTATCAGAATTGTTGTATTTTGTCAATAGCAATTTGCGGGTATCTGAGGCAGATTGACCGCTGCCTGCTTTGTCTAGCAGTTGGGATTTATCTAGCAAAGCTTCGGCGGCATAGTTGGGAAAACTGCCGATCGCTCGATCGAGATAAACGATCGCATCCTTGGGATCGCTCACCCGCGACAGCCGAATTAATCCCAAGCCTGTGTCTTCGGCATCGGGAAACTCCTGTACTAATTCTTGATAGGCAATTCTAGATTCCGGAATTTTGCCGTCGAGCCACAATCCGCGAGCTTTGCGGTAAAGATTTTTCGGGGTGCGGGGAGCTTTTCCGTAAGCAATGGCTCCTTTGCCGTAATCTTGTTTTTCCCAATAGCCAAAGGCTATTTCTTGCCAATCTTCTGGTTTCAAAGCCGCGCTGTTTTGCTGCACCAGTTGTTCTAATACGGTGCCGTAATCTTTGATATAATGACCGTATTTAGCTACTAGCAGCATCAATTCCGGCTGATTGGGATTTTGTTTTAACTTGCCCTGGGCAATTTCTACGCTGCGCGGATGAGCGGGAAATTCGGTAACTGCTTGCTGCCAATATTCCGGTTTTGACTTGCCTAAAACATATAAAGCTTCGGCTGCTACTGGCTCGCTGGGATAGTTTTTTAGCAGTTCTTGCCATGCTTTTTGTGCTTTGCCTTTGTCGCCGCTCAATTGGTAAGCTTGCGCGCGTTTTAGGGCAATTTGAGAGGCTAAAATCGGATATTCTGCCTCTAAATTTTCTAATAATTTTAATGCTTTGGCGGCGTTTCCTTGCTGAATTAAATCGCCAGCCAGCAGGTAGCGGGCGCGACTTTGAGGGGAGATTTGCTGCAAGTTATTTGAATTATTAGATCGATCGCCCGCGAGTTCAACCAATTTCGCGGCTCGATCGCTCGGTGACAGCGATACCAGCATTTTAACCGACGATGCGGAATTCGCTGCATCCGGAGGCTGCTGAGCCTTCTGGAAGGGGCCGACACCCATCCATGAAGCTGCCGCGAGCAAAGATCCGATCGCCATTACGCCAACTGAAAGGCTGATTAAAACATAAACTCGGGTGTTCCGTCGCTGATTCATGGGAAAATTTCAGAAAATAACAATAAACAACCGATCGCCAGCGGACTTGGCTGATATGGTACCAGAATTTCTTTTGATGTGGAGCGGGGAATTTGTGCGATCGATCTATTTACCCGCACCAAGGAAAAAGCACAAACCACCAGCGACAAAGTACAATCAAAAATCTAAAATCTAACTGTAAATCAAAACATGGAATTTCTAGTCACCGATACACCCGCCTCTGCTTGGACGGGAGACGCCCTGGCAATTGGTCTATTTGAGGACGCTCTAGAGCTCGCAGGCGACTTGGCACAATTAGATGAAAAGCTTGCAGGCACGTTGAAAGAGCTGATTGAGGAAGTAGATTTTAAGGGCAAAGCGGGCCAGAGCGCGATCACCCGCGTCGGCGGCAATAGTCCAATTCGCAAAATTGCGATCGTCGGTTTGGGCAAAACAGAAGACTTAAAATTAGACACCGTGCGGCAAGCTGCGGGTGTTTGCGCCCGGTTAGCCAAAAAGGAGAAATGCCAAACCCTCGCTATTAGCCTTCCGGTGTGGAAAAGCGCGCCGGATGTTACCGCAAGTGCGATCGCCGAAGGTGTAGAACTCTCCCTAAATCAAGACAACCGTTTCAAATCGGAACCCGACGATCAAAGCCCGCAAGTCGAAGAAATTCACTTGCTCGGTTTTGCCGGTACCGAAAGCGCGATCGCCCGCGCCCGCCAAATCACAGCCGGAGTCATTCTAGCACGGGAATTAGTCGCAGCGCCGGCCAATTATGTCACCCCGATTACAATGGCCGAAACCGCTCAAAGTCTAGCTGCCGAATGCGGTTTAGAATTAGAAATATTAGAGCAAGAAGACTGCGAAAAACTCGGCATGGGAGCCTTTCTCGGCGTTGCCAAAGCATCCGACTTGCCACCGAAATTCATCCACATGACTTACAAACCCGCAGGCACACCGCGTCGCAAAATTGCGATCGTCGGCAAAGGATTAACCTTTGATTCCGGCGGTTTAAACATCAAAGGTGCGGGCAGCGGCATTGAAATGATGAAAATAGATATGGGCGGCGCTGCTGCTACTTTGGGAGCCGCC
Organism: Microcoleus sp. bin38.metabat.b11b12b14.051; assembly: GCF_013299165.1. NCBI lineage: Bacteria > Bacillati > Cyanobacteriota > Cyanophyceae > Oscillatoriales > Microcoleaceae > Microcoleus > Microcoleus sp. bin38.metabat.b11b12b14.051. Next base: position 3,664 of record NZ_JAAFKD010000048.1, on the reverse strand, counting down.
AAGGCGATCGGACACATCAAACCAGATGTCGAAGTTCACTTTATCAGCGCCGTCACCGAAAACATGATTAGCGGCCGTGCCATGCGCCCTGGAGACATCCTCACAGCTTCCAACGGCAAAACAATTGAAGTCAACAACACCGACGCTGAAGGCCGTTTAACCCTCGCTGATGCTTTAGTATTTGCTGATAAATTGGGAGTAGACGTAATTGTCGATTTAGCCACTCTGACTGGTGCTTGCGTAGTTGCTTTGGGCGAAGATATCGCAGGTTTGTGGAGTCCTCAAGATAGCGTCGCTGCCGAAATAGTCGCCGCCTCAGAATTGGCAGGCGAAAAGTTTTGGCGAATGCCGATGGAAGAGAAGTATTTTGATGGCTTGAAAGCCTTGCACGCTGACATGAAAAACACAGGCCCTCGTTACGGCGGTTCGATTACGGCGGCGCTATTTTTGAAGCAGTTTGTCAAAGATACTCCTTGGGCGCATTTAGATATTGCTGGCCCGGTTTGGAACGACAAAGAAAACGGCTACAACGGTGCTGGAGCTAGTGGTTTTGGAGTTCGGACTCTGGTGCATTTGGCATTGGGTGGCGCTTAATTAATTGTGGATTTCTCAGCTCAAACATTGAATTTTTTGCTGCCTTAAAAATCCGCTAGTCGATCTCTGAGCCAGGGGTTGTCAACCCCTGGCTCACAACTTGTAAGATTTTCTTCGATTTTCGATTCTAGACGAGAGGACAATTTCAGGGCTGACGCACCAGGGTGAGAAACCCGGTTTATTCGTATATAGCCTTTCTCAAAAAGGTTCGCGGACGTAGTTGGGCTTCAGCCCTCTTACTTTAGTGGTTATATAAGTTATCAGTCATACCTCATCTATCTGAGAAGGGCTATATTTAGCGTTAATCATCGCAAAAATAGTATAAACTGGGTTTGTTTCAGGGCTGACGCGCCAGCGCTAGAAATCCCTGACAACTACACAGTTTCCACATTGCCTGGAAAAATAGCTGTTTCATAAAAAATGAAAAAAGTATATAATTATCTAAATATTTCAACGACAGAAATCAAATAATTATATTTGATGGGTTTGCATTGGGTACAAATAACTTTTTTCTTGAACTTTATGCAACAACTATTAACATTTTTTAATTCAACACTCCCCGTATCTTCCCCACTCCACTGCGACGGGCTGGCCGAGTTGCGAATGTACGCTGTTTTTGACTCGCTGACGGCGCTAGCTTATTGCTCTCTGGCACTATGTTTAGTTTATTTTACTCGCCAAAGTTCTCAGAGCAAAATTGCACGGTTATTTGCCGTAGGTTTGTTGGCTGACGCTGCTGCTCAATTGGCGCAAGTTTGGACGCTTTGGCATTCCATTTATTGGCTGTCGGTAGATATTAAAGCTGCAAGTGCTGTGATTTCTTTGCTCTTAGCCACATTCGCGATCGCCCTGATGCCGAAAGCATTTGCCGAATCTGACTTAAATCTCACAGAAAATCTGCCACAACAGCCGTTACAACAGGTAGCAGAAAATCAGCAGCAAGATGATATCCAGACAGCAGAATTGGCAAAACCATCAACAGACGATATTGTCGATCGCACTTTAGCTCTCAGTTCGTTAAGCGAACTGTTACAAAAAGAGATTGCCGATCGCCACCGAATTGAAGAAAAGTTACAATTGGCTCAATTTGCGATCGACCGATCGGCAGATGCGGTATTCTGGATCGGCTCGGATGGTAAATTTTTGTATGTCAACGATGCCGCTTGCTCTTCATTGGGATATTCTGCCACAGAATTGCTCGATCTAAGTGTGCACAATATCAATCCCGATTTTCCCGAAACTGCTTGGAATTTGCACTGGAAAGTCTTAAAAAGGTGCGGTTCCGTTAATATTGAAGTTCACCACATCACTAAATATGGTCGGATTTTTCCGGTAGAAATTACGATCGACCATTGGCAATTTAACGGTAAAGAATATCAGTGCGCCTTTGCTCGCGATATTAGCGATCGCAAGCGGATTGAGGCAGCTTTGCGGGAAAGGGAACAAGAATTTAGATCATTAGTTTCTAATATTCCCGGCGCGGTTTACCGTTGCAGTGCTGCGGGGCGATCGAGCCTAACCTTTATCAGCAGCGGCATAGACGCTATTTCCGGCTATCCGGCAGATAACTTTATGCTGCAACCGGTGCAAGCTTTTCCTAGCATAGTTCATCGCGATGACGTAGAGCAGATTGACAAAATTGTCGATCGGGCGATTAAGACAAAACAACCTTACGCGATCGAATATCGCTTGATTCACAGCAATGGAAACGTGCGGTGGGTTTCAGAAAAAGGTCAAGCTATTTTCAACCCAGAGGGTCAAATTTTATCCCTCAATGGTGCCATTTTTGACATGACAGAGCGCAAAGCAGCCGAGGATGCTTTGCGGCTCTCCGAGGCGATCGCCAACAACAGAGCACAGCAGATAGAAATAGCTCTCAAAGAACTCCGAGAAACTCAAGCGCACCTAATTCATACCGAAAAAATGTCAAGTCTCGGTCAAATGGTAGCAGGAGTAGCCCACGAAATCAACAACCCCGTGAGTTTTATCTACGGCAATATTTCCTACACCAGCGAATATATGAGAGACTTGTTGCAGCTTGTAGAACTTTACCAAACAAACTATCCTGAGCCACACATAGAAATTCAAGAATATATTGAAAACATAGATTTAGAATTCCTGAAAGAAGATTTACTAAAAATGTTATCTTCGATGAAAATGGGAGCCGATCGTATTCGCGAAATCGTTCTAAGTTTGCGAAACTTCTCGCGTTTAGACGACTCGGTAAAGCAGCCTGCCAACCTTCATGAAGGTATAGACAACACGCTGCTAATTTTGCACAACAAACTACGAGCTAGATCAGAATATCCCGAAATTAAAGTAATCAAAGATTACGGTACAGTACCCCTAATAGAATGTTATGCAGGCCAGCTAAATCAGGTATTTATGAATCTCATTGGCAACAGTATTGACGCCTTGGAAGATGCTTGGAAACAAAACAGGCGATCTGGTTATAGCGACTGGAAACCAACTATTAGCATTCGCACAGAAGCCCTTAACAAAAATATTATTTGCATCCGCATTGCCGATAATGCGATCGGCATGACAGAAGACGTGCGCCGCCAATTATTTGACCCATTTTTCACCACAAAACCGATGGGGAAAGGCACGGGTTTGGGGTTAGCCATCAGTTATCGAATTGTCGTGGAAAAACACAGCGGAACCTTGATCTGCCGTTCAGCTTTGGGTGAAGGGACGGAATTTGCGATCGAACTTCCCTTGTAATATTGCATAAGTATTTAATCGATACAAAAACCGCAGATGTCAGGCATAAAAACACAGATAAACGCAGATATTTAAAGAAATTGAAAGCCAATGAATGTAAGAGGTTTACCGTCATTGCGAACGTAGTGAAGCAATCGCAAAGACTGGGGATTTAAGAAAAAAAATTGAATACCAATAATTCAATACGGTTTACTTAAGGCTTTTTGACTAATTTCTTAAGTAGGGCTTGCTGAAAAAGTCAGAAAACGGCATTTACAAAGATGAGTGAATTTGCGATTACCTTGACCTGATAAATTTTGCTCATATTGTTTGGGCGAAATATAGCTTTTCCTGATTGTTAAAAGCC